>JAUXNZ010000313.1 GCA_030682595.1 Rhodocyclaceae bacterium
AGTTCGTTCAAACTTTTGCCGACATGCCGCAAAAGACTTCGCGCATCAGTCCGACCAGTTGCAGGGTGCGCTGGTCGGCGACCCGATAGTAAACCCGATTGGCGTCCTTGCGGGTGGCCAGCACACCCTTGTCGCGCAAGATGGCCAGATGCTGGGAAATATTGCTCTGCGAGGTGCCGACCGCCTCGACGATGTCCTGCACGCAGATTTCCTGGTCGCCGAGAAAGCAAAGCATTTTCAGGCGCAGGGGGTGGGAAATGGCTTTCAGCGCACGCGCGGCGGTTTCCACCTGCTCATCATGAGCCATCATTTCGGCAATGCTGTTGTCCATGGCGGTGCGCTTTCGGTATAGAGGAGGGATGGAAAATCGGCATATTATAGAATACTGCTATTCCCGCGCCGATAATGGATTCGCTTTATCATTAGCGCTCTTTCTCTTATTCGCCCCGTACCATGCCCGTCACCTACAAGCTCGTTCTGCTTCGCCACGGCGAATCCGTCTGGAACAAGGAAAATCGTTTCACCGGCTGGACCGATGTCGGCCTCACCGAAAAGGGCCTCGCCGAGGCCAAGGCGGCCGGTCAGTTGCTGAAGGCTCAGGGCTTCGATTTCGACATTGCCTACACTTCGGTGCTCAAGCGCGCCATCAAGACGCTGTGGCTGACGCTGGAGGAAATGGATCGGATGTGGCTGCCCATCGTCCATTCCTGGCGCCTCAACGAGCGTCACTATGGTGCGCTGCAAGGTCTCAACAAGGCCGAAACCGCGGCCAAATTCGGCGAAGCGCAGGTGAAGCTCTGGCGGCGCGCTTACGACACGCCGCCGCCCGCGCTGGAAACGACCGATCCCCGCTATGAAAGTCATGATCCGCGTTATGCCACATTGGCCCCCGGCCAGTTTCCCACTGCCGAATGCCTGAAGGATACGGTCGAACGCTTTCTGCCCTACTGGTTTGACACCATTGCTCCCGCCATCAAGTCGGGTCGGCGCGTGCTCGTCACCGCCCATGGCAACAGCCTGCGCGCGTTGGTCAAATATCTCGACAATATCTCGGATGCCGATATCGTCGGCCTCAATATCCCCACCGGCCAGCCGCTGGTCTACGAGTTCGACGCCGAGCTGAAGCCGCTGCGTAGTTACTATTTGGGTGATCCGGCCGCCATTGCCGCCGCGGAGGCCGCTGTCGCCAACCAAGGCAAAGCCAAGGCTTGATCCGCCTCCTTTTGTTTGTTCTGTTGTGCTTGCCAGGACTTGTCCTGGCGGCGGGCGAGCGCGAGAAGGCCCGGCTTGAATCGCTGCGCGAGCAGCGCGCCTCGCTGGAAGGGCAGCTCAAGCAAAGTGAGTCCTCACGGGCGGAAACGGCTGACCAGTTGCGCGATACCGAAAAGGCGATTTCGGCCGTCGGGCGCAAGCTCCATGCCCTGACGGAAGAGCGTTCGGCCGTCCGCGGCGAACTGGCCGAGCGTGAGCGCGAACTGCAACAGATGGAACGCCAAACCGCCCAGCGGCAAGCACAACTGGCGCGGCTCCTGCGCCATCAGTTTCGCCCCGGAGGCGCTGATGCACTGGCGGAGCTGCTCTCCGGCAACGATCCGAATGTCACGGAACGCGACCGCCATTTCATGACCCTGTTGTCACGCGCCCAGGCAGATCTGATCGCCAGCCTGCGTCGCGATGCAGCCGCGACGCGTCGATTGGCCGGGCAGGTGCAGGAGCGCGCGGAAAAGCTCGCCGAACTGGCCCGGCGCGAGGAGAGCGAGCGGGCCGCCTTGCGGCAGCGCCAGCAGGAGAGGCAAACCGTGCTGGCCAAACTGTCGAGCCAGATCAAGGTGCAGCGCCGCAAGATCGACACGCTCAAGCAAGACGAGCAACGTCTCGGCAACCTGATCGCCGCGCTGGCAAAGCGGGCCGTTAAGTCGAAGCCGTTGACTTTGCCCAGGCCGCCTGCTTTGCCGCAGTCGGGCAAGCAGCGTGAGTCCCCCGCTTCTGCAGGCGCGTCGGCGGAGCCGTCCAATGCCAGGGGCGCCTTCGCCCAGTTGCGCGGCAAGCTGCCGCGACCGGCCGCGGGTGCCACTAGCGGGCGTTTTGGCGCGCGGCGCGACGCTGGCCAGACGACATGGAGGGGGCTGTTCATCCGCGCCGCCGAGGGTGGCGAGGTGCGCGCGGTCGCGGCGGGCGTGGTGGTCTTCGCCGACTGGCTGCGCGGCTACGGCAACCTGCTGATCATCGATCACGATGACGACTTTTTGTCGATTTACGGCAACAACCAGTCGCTGCTTGCCGACGTGGGCCAAAAAGTCGGCGCCGGCAGGACGGTGGCAACCGTGGGCGCCAGCGGGGGGCAGCCGGAATCGGGTTTATACTTTGAGCTCAGGCATCAGGGACGGGCATTCGATCCCTTGAAGTGGCTGAGTGCGCCATAATCTATCTGCCTTCACTGGTCTATCCCGCCGAGGTTTCCCATGCGTAGCAAACTCCAACAAATTGGTCTGGTTTTCGTCGGTCTGGTTGCCGGCGTGATGCTGAGCCTCAATTTCTCCGCCATCGCCCAGAAAAAAAACGTGGCGGGGCCGCTGCCGGTCGAAGAGTTGCGCAGTTTTGCCGATGTCTTCAGCGCCATCAAGCAAGGCTATGTCGAGCCGGTCGAGGACAAGCTGCTCATCACCCATGCCATCAGCGGCATGCTGTCCAACCTCGACCCGCATTCGGCTTATCTCGACGCCGATGCCTTCAAGGATTTGCAGGTATCCACCCAGGGCGAATTCGGCGGCCTGGGCATCGAAGTGGGCATGGAAGACGGCCTCGTCAAGGTGGTGTCGCCGATCGAGGACACCCCGGCCTTCCGCGCCGGCGTCAAGACCGGCGACCTGATCTACAAGCTCGACGACACACCGGTGAAGGGCATGACGCTCAATGACGCTGTCAAGAAGATGCGCGGCAAGCCGAAGACCTCGATCAAGCTGACGATTCTGCGCAAGGGTGAAGCCAAGCCGCTCGAAATCACCCTGATGCGCGACATCATCAAGGTGCAAAGCGTCAAGTCGAAAATGATCGAGCCCGGCTACGGCTACCTGCGCGTCACCCAGTTTCAGGAAGAGTCCGCGCCCGACGTGGTCAAGCATCTCGACAAGCTGTTCAAGGCGGAGGTCGGGAAGAAGGAGAAGGATGGCGGCCTGAAGGGTCTGGTGCTCGACCTGCGCAACGATCCGGGCGGGGTGCTGCATGGCGCGATCGGCGTGGCCGCCGCCTTCCTGCCGGCGGGCAGCGTGGTGGTGACCACCGATGGCCGCATCGAGGATGCCAAGCGCAAGTACACGGCCAGCAGCGAGGATTACTTGCGCAACGATGGCCGCGAGGATTTCATCAAGAAGCTGCCCGAGGGCGCGCGCACGGTGCCGTTGGTCGTGCTGGTCAATGGCGGTTCGGCCTCGGCGTCGGAAATTGTCGCGGGCGCGCTGCAGGATCACAAACGCGCCGTGGTGATGGGTACGCAAACCTTCGGCAAGGGTTCCGTGCAAACGGTGTTGCCGTTGCCGGGGAAGAGCGCAATCAAGCTCACCACGGCGCGTTATTACACGCCGAACGGTCACTCCATCCAGGCCAAGGGCATCACGCCCGACATCATCGTCGAGGAAACCGCCAACGGCGGCTCGCGTGAGCGGGTGCGCGAGGCCGACCTCGACCGGCATCTGGTGAATGACAAGGAAGGCAAGGACGCCGAAAAAGCCGTCCCGCCGAAGAAGGAAAAAGTCGACAAGACCGTGAAGCCGCAGGACAAGGATAAGAGCAAGGACGAGAGCCACGCTGTTCCGTTCGAGCCGGCATCCAAGGATGACTTTCAACTGACCCAGGCCGTCAATCTGCTCAAGGGCCTAAACGTGATCAACGTGATCAAAAGATGAACCCCGAGCGCGCCCGCCTGCTACGTGATCAGGAGCGCGGCCTGCACCGGCCGCATGCCCTGGCGCCGCAGGCGGGTACGCGCAAGCATCGCGAGATCCGCTTCTGCAAGCTGAAGAGTTGCCAGATTGCCGATGCGACGGCCCTGTTGGCCACCCTGGCCAATCTGGAAATCGCCCCCGGCGTTCAGCCCAACGGCATTGCGGTCTGGTACGAAGTCGCCGACCACAGCATGGAAGCGCTGGAAACGCTGCTGATCGAGCGGGGCTTTCATCTGGAAAACACGCTCTACTGCAAGCTCATCCGCGCCCTGGTTTATTTCACCGAGGAAACCCAGCGGCGCAACATGGGCCAGCCCGAGCGGCTGATCAAGAAGTCGCACGAGGTCTATTCCCAGGCCTGGGAACATCATCCGCACGGCGACCACGACGACACGCCGCCCGAGCTGCGCGAGTACAAATGACCGATGATGAGTTGCTGCGCTACTCGCGCCATATCCTGCTGCCGCAGATCGGCATCGAGGGTCAGGAAAGGCTGCTCGGCGCGCGGGCGCTGGTCCTCGGCGCCGGCGGCCTGGGTTCGCCCGCCGCCCTCTATCTCGCCTCCGCCGGTATCGGCACCCTGGTGCTCGCCGACGGTGATACGGTCGACCTCACCAATCTGCAGCGGCAGATTCTGCATCGCACGGCCGCCATCGGCCAGCCCAAGGTAGCCTCCGGCGCCGCTACGCTGGCCGCGATCAATTCCGCATGCCGGGTGATTCCCCTGCAGGAGAGGCTCGCCGGTGAGCGGCTGGCGGATGAAGTTGCCGCCGCCGACGTGGTGCTCGATTGTTCCGACAACTTTGTCACCCGTCACGCCGTCAATCGCGCCTGCGTGGCGCATGGCAAGCCGCTGGTTTCTGGCGCGGCCATTCGCTTCGATGGCCAGGTCGCGGTATTCGATTCGCGTAAAGCTGAATCACCCTGCTATCACTGCCTGTTTCCCGAGGCCGCGGATGTCGAGGAGGTGCGCTGCGCGACGATGGGCGTGTTCGCGCCGCTCGTCGGCATCATCGGCGCCACGCAGGCCGCCGAAGCACTCAAGCTCGTGATTGGCTGCGGTGAGACGCTCGCCGGCCGCCTGTTGCTGCTCGACGGCCTGGCGATGGAGTGGCGCAGCATCACCGTGCCGCGCGATCCGGGTTGTCTCGTTTGTGCCGAACGCTGAAAGTCGGCGCTGGCGGGACGGCGTCCCTACAGGATTTGCAGCAACTCCACCTCGAACACCAGCGTGGCATTCGGCGGAATCACGCCGCCGGCGCCGCGCGCGCCGTAGCCGAGGTTGGGCGGGATGGTCAGCTTGCGTGTGCCGCCGACCTTCATGCCCTGCACGCCTTCGTCCCAGCCGGCGATGACCTGACGGCCGCCGAGCGGGACATCGAAGGGGTCATTGCGATCCTTGCTGGAGTCGAACTTGCTGCCATTGGCGAGCCAGCCGGTGTAGTGCACCGATACGGTTTGACCGGCGGTGGCGGTGTCGCCAGATCCCTCGACGATCTCCTCAATAATCAGGCCGCTGGATGTGGTGGTTTGGGTCATGCGTTTCTCCTTGTTAAAACGGGTTTTATCGCTGGGCGGTAGCCCGCCGTAGGTTCAATTCAATAGTGCCAGGATGCGCTGGTCGACGCCGACCATGCGGCGGTCGGTGATGGTCAGGCGTTGCGCGGCGCTCAATTCAACGAGTTCCGGCAGGTCGGCCATGCCGCGTGCCTTGTCGCCCAGCAGCACCGG
>JAUXNZ010000212.1 GCA_030682595.1 Rhodocyclaceae bacterium
TCGAGCTGATCGACAAGGTCGGTCTCCAGAACTATCTGCAGTCGGCGATGGGAAACGCTGGCGGCTCCTGAATTTGCTCCGTTGGGCGGTGCCGCGTGTACCGCCTGTTGTTATCCAATCCGCCAGCCAGCCACTGATGTCCGATGCATAGCCAGCCAGCCAGAATCATTAATCTAAAAGGGCTCTGCCATGCAAACGACACAAGGGAGATTGATCACACTCATCGCTGCCGCCGGTATCTCATTCCCGACATATGCCGAAGGACCGATGGCGACCGACGATGCCGGCACGCTCGACATCGGCGGCATGAAGGTCGAGGTCGTGCTGGGTCGCGACGACAAGACGCGTAGCGCCGAACTGGGCTTCGGCTTTGGCCTGATCGAGAACGTCGAAATCGGTCTCGGCTTTGCGCGCGAAACCGATCGTACCGCTGATCCCTCTGCCAAGCTGCGTGGCACAGGCATCGGCATCAAGTGGGTGCCGATCCAGAACGACACGGGCTGGTCGCTGGGCATGAGCTTCGGCTATGGCAAGACCCGAGTCGATGATCGCTTCAACGCGGAAAAATTCACCGAAAGGGAATATGCCTTGACCGGACTGGCTTCCTATCGCCTCGAAAATAACCAGGTGCTGCACCTGAACCTCGGCGCCGTGCGCGTCAAGGCGCAGGGGGAGAGCGATACCGTCCGCACCTGGAACATCGGCTACGAATTCCCGCTCGTCGAGAACCTGCAACTGACCGTGGAAACCTACGGCGCAGAGCACTCGCGTCCGGACAAGGCGATCGGCCTGCGCTACGAAGTATTTGACGGCTTCAAGGTTTCCGCCGCCGTCGGGCGCGGCAACGACCGCGGCTTCGGCCAGGTCGGCCTCGCCTGGGAATTCTGACAATGGACGCAGCCGGGACGACGCCTGCAAAAGTCGGCGCTGGCGAGACGGCCCTAGCGCGATGAGTCCTTCTTCCTTTCCGCTCATGATGGCCGACGAAGGTGCGCGCGTGCGCGTCATTGCCCTCATGGGTGGCGCGGTCCTCGGCAAGCGCATGACCGAAATGGGCCTGAATGTTGGCGCCGAACTGGTGGTGCGGCAGCGGCAGGGTGGCGGGCTGATCGTGATGCGCGGCGAGACGCGCTTCGCGCTTGGCGGCGGCATGGCGCACAAGATCATGGTGACGCCGGCATGACAATGAATTGGATGAACAGATGACAACAATCAGCGAATTGAAAGTGGGTGATCGCGCCAGGGTGGCGGGCTTCACCGCAACGGGCCGCGGCTACCGGCGCAAGCTCCTGACCATGGGACTGACGCCCGGCGCCGAAATCTCCATCGCGCGGATCGCGCCGATGGGCGATCCGGTGGAGATTCGCGTGCGCGGCTTTTCTCTCTCGCTGCGCAAGGAAGAAGCGTCGGCACTGAACGTGGAGAAACTGCGATGAAGAACTATTACACCATCGGCCTGGTCGGCAACCCGAACTGCGGCAAGACCACGCTCTTCAATGCGCTGACAGGCTCCAGGCAGCGCGTTGGCAACTGGCCAGGCGTGACCGTCGAACGCAAGAGCGGCGAATTTCGGCAGGACGGCATGCACGTCGAAGTCGTCGACCTGCCCGGCACCTATTCGCTTGATGTCGTCGATCGAGAAATCTCACTCGACGAAATGGTTGCACGCGACTATGTGCATACGGGCGAGGCAGACCTGATCGTCAACATCGTCGATGCTTCCAACCTCGAGCGCAACCTCTACCTGACCACGCAACTCGCCGAGATGGGCGTGCCGCTGCTGGTCGTGCTCAACATGACCGACGTGGCGGAAGCCAAGGGCATGCGCGTCGATACGGCCGAATTGGCTGCGCAACTCGGCTGCCCGGTGCTGCCGGTCATCGCCTCGCAGGGCAAGGGCATCGACGCACTGAAGGCGGCGCTCCTCGCCGCGGCCATGGAGCAGCCGCGTGCCAGTGCCAGCCTGACTTATGTCGACGCGGTCGAGATGGCGATCGCCGCGCTGATCGATCCGCTCACGCAGACGGTCAAGGCCGGCAAGGTCGCACCGCGCTGGCTGACAGTGCGCTTGCTCGAAGGCGATGATCTGGCAAAACGGACCGTTGGTCCCGACATCGCCGCGCTGGCGGCACGGCATGCCGCCGACCTCGCGGACGACCTCGACATCTACGTCGCCGACGCGCACTACGGCCTCGCCAACCGCATCGCCAATGCCGCCGTCAAGGTGACCGGTCGCGTCGAGCGCGACACCACCGACCGCATCGACCGCGTGGTGCTCAACCGCGCGCTGGGCATCCCGATCTTCCTGCTGATGATGTACCTGATGTTCATGTCCACCATCAACCTCGGCGGCGCCTTCATCGACTTCTTCGACCAGGCCGCCGGCGCGATCTTCGTCGACGGCTTCGGCGCAGTGCTCGCCGCGGCCAGCGTGCCGGAGTGGCTCAACGTGATGCTAGCCAAGGGCATCGGCGGCGGCATCCAGACCGTCGCCACCTTCATCCCGGTGATCGGCTTCCTCTACCTGTTCCTCTCGGTGCTGGAAGATTCCGGCTACATGGCGCGCGCGGCCTTCGTCATGGACCGTTTCATGCGCTGGGTCGGCCTACCGGGCAAGTCCTTCGTGCCGCTGATCGTCGGCTTCGGCTGCAACGTGCCGGCCATCATGGCGACGCGCACCCTCGAGCATCGCCGCGACCGGCTGATGACGATCGCCATGGCGCCCTTCATGTCCTGCGGCGCACGCCTGCCGGTGTATGTGCTGTTCGCCGCCGCGTTCTTTCCTGCCAACGCGCAGAACGTGGTGTTCGGCCTGTATCTCATCGGTATCGCCGTCGCCGTGTTCACCGGTTTGATCCTCAAGAATTCGCTGCTCAAGGGCGAGGCGACGCCATTCATCATGGAACTACCGCCCTATCACCTGCCGACGCTCAAGGGTGTGCTGATCCATACCTGGGATCGCCTGAAGAGCTTCATCTTCAGGGCCGGTCGCATCATCGTGCCGATGGTGCTGGTGCTCAACTTCCTCAACACCATCGGTACCGACGGCAGCTTCGGAAATGAAGACAGCGACAAGTCGATGCTCGCCGAAGTCGGCCGCACGATCACGCCGGCCTTCACGCCGCTGGGCCTGACCGAGGAGAACTGGCCGGCCGCCGTCGGCATCTTCACCGGCGTGCTCGCCAAGGAGGCCGTCGTCGGCACGCTCAATGCCGCCTACGCCGCGCTGGCCGAGGAGGACGCGGCCGCTGCCGGCGAGGAAGCGAAGGAAGAGGCAGCCTTCAGCCTGGGCAATGCCCTGTCCGCCGCTGTCGCCACGATTCCTGAAAACCTCTCCGCTGCCCTCGGTGGCTGGGCTGACCCGCTCGGCATCGGCGTCGGGGATCTGTCGGATCAGGAAGCCGTCGCCGCAGAGCAGGAAGTCGCCGTCGGCACTTTCGGCGCCATGGCGGCGCGCTTCGACGGCACGGCCGGCGCCTTCGCCTACTTGTTGTTCATCCTGCTCTACTTCCCCTGCACGGCGGCCATCGCGGCGGTCTACCAGGAGAGCGGGATGCGCTGGACGCTCTTCGTCGCGGCCTGGACGACGGGCATGGCCTACGGGCTCGCCACGCTGGTCTATCAGGGCGCGACCTACGCCAGCCATCCCTCAACCTCACTGGCCTGGATCGTCGGTATCATCGGCGCCTTCGCGCTCGTGCTGTTCGGCCTGCGGCGCCACGGCCAGCGTGAGGAAGCCACCGCACACGCGGTACCCCAGAGCGCCTGAGGAGCGACATGATCCTTTCGCAAGTGAACGACTATCTCAAGTTTCGCGGCCGCGCCAGCGTGATGGACATGGCCATCGGGCTCAACACGACGCCCGATGCGCTGCGCGAAATGCTGGCCGTGCTGGAACGCAAGGGCCGCGTGCGGCGCCTGCCATCCGGCACGCTGTGCGGCGGCGGCTGCAGCAAGTGCGATCCCGCCAACATCGAACTCTACGAGTGGAGTGGTTCGGACTCGTGAGCGGCCACGCCACGCACGACCTTCGCCTCTGGCAGCACAGCTACGATTTCGGCACGACGATCACCAGACGCCGGCCACGCTGGGTCTGATGGTTGGCTTCGCGTTGATGGTGATGCTGGACACCGCCCTCGGCTGATACCGCCCGCAGCCGGGCGGCGGCATTACGTAGCGGGCCGGGGATCGGCCTCCACCGCACTGTCGGCCTTGTCTGTCCCGGCGGCGGCGCCCTCCTCGCCTGCTTCGGCGGCGGTCTTGCCCGCGAGCTTCTGCCGCCGCTTTTCTTCCTGCTTGCTTTTCTTCGCCAGATCTCTCTGGCGCTTTTCGAACTGGTAGTTTGGTTTGGCCAAGAAGCCTCCTAAGATCGCCACAAGGGCTTTATTGATGCGCTAAACATTACGACGGCAGTGCGGCTGTACTAGCCGCTGGCGGAACCCCCATTCCGCGCTTCCTGCGAGCGCGCTTCGCTCACCACCATGCCACGACCAGCGACATCCTTGCCGTTGAGCCCGGCAATGGCGGCTTGTGCTTCGCTGTCGGAACCCATCTCGATGAAGCCGAAACCCTTCGATTTCCCGGAGGCGCGATCGGTAATGAGCTGCACCGAACCGAGTGTGCCAAACGGCGCAAACAGCTGTTCGAGATCGGCCTTGCCGACACTGTAAGCCAGGTTGCTGACATAAAGCTTTTTACCCAAGGGAATTCTCCAGAAGTCGGGGGAGGCAGCGGGCTATTTTAACTTGCCCGCGGAGGCCTTCGATCCCGATTGCGCCGCCTGTTGATATTTCTTGAAGACATCCCGTGCGTCCTGATGGGCGCGGTCCAGCGTGCAGATTTTCGGATTGTCGTCGTGGCCGCTGAAGAAGTCGTCCGCCTGGGCGCGCATCACCAGTTGTATCGCCGCTTCATCTGCGAGGTCGTATTTTTCGGTGATCAGCGTGGTGACTTCATCGAGGTGCTGCTCATAAGTCATTGGCTTCATGTCATTTCCTGCTCTGGTCGGACGATAGGTGGAGCGCGCGTTCTTCAAGGCAATCGCTGTCACCCATCTGGTAATCGCGGCAGATGGTCGGCCGCTGAGCGTAGATGGTGCAGCGCAAGGTGTGGCGATCCAGGGCCGCGCACCAGCCATCGGCAAGGCGCAGCATAACCCATCCACCCCACTGATCTTCAAGGGTATATTCAACGGGGATGTCATCCTCGCCCATCAGCATGACTTCGAGCCGGCAGCAGCAGGCTGCACAGTTGGCGCATGCGATGGCCGGGATGGCCGTGGTGGCGTTTCCTGCGTTCATATGCGGGCATTGTTGCATGTTGGCGCCGTTCCCTTGTTGTCGGCGATTCGGCTGGCGCCGTCCCGCCAGCGCCGACTTTTGGCTGTCGAAAATCGTCCGCTCCGGGGGATAATGGAACGATGAAACAAGTAACCAACCGGATAACGGTCCACAGCAGCGGTCGCGGGCTGTTCGAAATCACGCCGGAACTGCGCGACTTCCAGCGCCAGAGCGGCATCCGCACCGGCCTGCTGACGGTGTTTTGCCGCCACACCTCGGCCTCGCTGCTGATCCAGGAAAACGCCGATCCCGATGTGCGCCACGACCTCGAGGCGTATTTTTCGCGCCTGTCGCCCGATGGCCAGCCGGGCTGGCGGCACAACAACGAAGGGCCGGACGACATGTCGGGTCATATCCGCAGTGCGTTGACGCAGACCTCCGTTGGCATTCCGGTGGTCGATGGTGAACTGGTCCTCGGTACCTGGCAGGGCGTCTTCCTCTGGGAACATCGCACCCGCGCGCACCGGCGCGAAGTGGTGCTGCATCTGGCGGGCGAATAATGTGCGGCATTGCCGGTGAGCTGAGGTTCGACGGCACGCGGCCCGACCGGGCCGTCATCGAGCGCATGAGCGCGCGACTCGCGCGGCGCGGGCCGGATGGGGCCGGCATCTGGCACGATGGCCCGGTGGCGTTCGGCCACCGCCGGCTCGCCATCATCGATTTATCCGAGCGCTCGCGCCAGCCGATGGTCGATGCAGAGCGCGGGCTGGCGCTGGTTTTCAACGGCACGATCTACAACTATCCCGAACTGCGCGTGGTGCTGCACGGCCTGGGCCACCAGTTCATTTCGGACGGCGATACCGAAGTCATCCTGCGCGCCTATGCCGAGTGGGGCGAGGGCTGCGTCGAACGCCTGCATGGCGTGTTTGCCTTCGCGATCTGGAACAGCAGGAAACAGCAACTGTTCCTCGCGCGCGACCGCCTGGGCATCAAGCCGCTGTATTTCGCGCCGCTCGCCGGCGCTTTCCGCTTCGCCTCGAACATGCAGGCCCTGCTCGCCGCCGGCGACATCGACACGGCGATTGACGCGACCGCCCTGCACCATCAATTCACCCTGCATGCCGCCGTGCCGCCGCCGCTGACCGTCCTCCGGGGCATCCGCAAGCTGGAACAGGGCACGACGCTCACCATCGATGCGGCCGGGCAGACCCGGCAGCGCCGCTACTGGTCGCTCAAGGCAGAGCGCCCGGTCACGCCGCTCACCGAACCCCAGTGGATCGAGGCGATCCGCGCCGCGCTGGCCGAAGCCGTGAAACGGCGCATCGAGATCGCCGACGTCAAGGTCGGCGTGCTGCTGTCCGGCGGGCTCGATTCCTCGTTGCTGGTCGCCCTGCTGGCCGAGCAGGGCGTGCACGACCTGCTGACCTTTTCCGTCGGCTTCGAGGACCAGCCCGAAGAACGCGGCCACGAATTCGAATACTCGGATGCCGTGGCCGAACATTTCGGCACCCGCCACCACAAGTACAGCATTCCCAATGCCGAGGTGCTGCACAACCTCCCCGCGACGGTCGATTGCATGGCCGAACCGATGGTGAGCCAGGATAACGTCGCCTTCTACCTGCTAGCCGAGCAGGTCGCCCGCACCGTCAAGGTGGTGCAGAGCGGGCAGGGCGCCGACGAGGTCTTCGGCGGCTATTCCTGGCATCAGCGCATGGCGGCGGAAACCAGCGGCACGCCCATCGAACGCTTCCGCCCCCACTACTTCGACCGCGACCACGATGAATTCGCAACCATGGTCGCGGCCCCCTATCGTGTCGCCGACGTCAGCTCCGCCCTGCTCGCGGCGAAGCTCAACGAACCCTTCGCCGCCAGCTTCATCGACCAGGTGCTGCGCGCCGAGGCGACGCTGCTGGTCACCGACGATCCCGTCAAGCGCGTCGACAACATGACGATGGCCTGGGGGCTGGAAGCGCGCGTGCCCTTCCTCGACCATCATCTGGTCGAGCTGGCGGCGCAGATGCCGGCGGAGCTGAAACTCGGTTCAGGCGGAAAACATGTGCTGAAAAAGATTGCGCGCGGCCTGCTGCCGGACGCGGTGATCGACCGGCCCAAAGGCTATTTCCCCATGCCCGCGCTCAAATACGTGCGCGGCGAATTCCTCGAATTCATGCGCGCCATCCTCGATTCGCAAGCCTGCCGCCAACGCGGCATCTACCAGCGCAGCTATGTCGAGAAACTGCTCGCCGAACCGGAAAAACACCTGACGCGCATCCAGGGCAGCAAGCTCTGGCATCTGGCGCTGCTGGAGTTCTGGCTGCAGCGGAACGTCGATAGCGGGAACTGAAAGTCGGCGCTGGCGGGACGGCGGCCAACTTTCATGATGCGTGAAACATCACCCCGCATCATGAAAGTCAGCCCCTGCAAATGCCCCCCACCCCCAGCCCCCGCCCCGAGGCGGGGGTTGAAGTTTGCTCGCTGCGCTCATGGGGTTACCCGGCGTCAAATTGCGTATTTCACGTTATCGCGTTTGGCCGCTGCTTGCCGACTGGCCCAGATAACTTCTGAAATCTCCGCTGCGCCAGGCACCGCTGACGACGAACTCGCCCAGTTTGATGAAGGTGTCGACGCTGCGAATCTCGCCGTAGTTTCTCGCCATCTCGCGTCCCTGCAGATCGAGGAACAGGAAGCTCGGCGTGCCGAGAATGCCGACGCCCCCCTTGCCGGCATAACGCTTTTCGATCATCTTGCGACCTGTCGGATCGACAACCTCGCGGTCGCCGTTGAAGTCGATGCCGATGACGCGAAAGTGCTTGCGGTAGTAGTCCTGCACCTGCGCCTGACTCAGGATGTCGCGCTTCATGCGCTTGCAGGGTGGGCAATCCTCGGCATCGAACATGATGGCCAGGCCGACTTTACCCTCCGCCTTGGCCAGCGCCAGATCTTCCGGCAGGTCTTGGAAGCTGATCTGGAAGAAATGGCTGTCGGCATCGCGCGTCTGCGCGAGCGCCGCTCCGACCGGTGCCAGCAGAACCAGCGCGCAGGCGAAGAACAGGACTTTCATGGTTGTCTCCTCATCTTGCGCCCTTTCTTGCCCCTTGAGGGGAGAATCGAGCGAAGCGAAGGTTCTCGGGGTGGGCTCATGGCCTACGCGCCCTGCACCTTGACGCGCGAGGTCGTGTCGAGGCGTACGCGCTTGACGTTGCGCAGGTGCGCGGCGACCAAGTCGAACACCGGCGGACCATCCACCTCGGCCATGCTCGCCCAGCCTGCGGCCTTGTAGCGCTTGTCGGCCTCCATCAGCTTGCCGCCGATGCGCAGGTCGCGGATGCGCCCGCCCATCTTGCCCAGCGGATCGATGGTGTAGGTGACGCCGCCGACGCGCACCATGTCGCCACCCTGCCGATAGTAGGGGTCGCGGTTGAACAGGTTGTCGGCCACGTCTTCCATGATCGTCTTGATTTCCGTACCGGTCATCTCGCGCGCCCAGGTGTTCGGATAGGTCAGCGCGGTGTGGGTGTAGACGTCCTCCAGCGTGATGTCCTGCCCGGGCAGCAGCGAAATGCCCCAGCGGAAGCCCGGCGAGAAGGCCACCTGGGCGTCGTAGTGCCGCATCAGCGCGTCGAGGATCACTTCGTCGAAAGTGCCGTTGAAATTGCCGCGCCGATAGAGCAAGGTGTCCGAAACGGCGAGTTTCTCGCCAAGCCGCTGCACATAAGGGGCGCGCACCTTTTCGATCAGCGCCGCCATGCCGGGATCGGCCGGGATGTAATCGGAAAGCACGGGGATCAGCTTGAAGCGGAAACCCGCCACGCGCCCCTTCCTGACATCGAGATCGATTCGCGAAAGAAACTTGCCGTGGCAGCCCGAGTTGATGACCAGGGTTTCGCCGACCTTGATCGGCTGCGGGATACCGTCGTGGGTATGGCCGCCGAGGATGACGTCGATGCCGCGCACGCGCTGCGCCATCTTGAGGTCGACCGCCACGCCGTTGTGGGAGAGCAGCACCACCGCGTCGA
>JAUXNZ010000002.1 GCA_030682595.1 Rhodocyclaceae bacterium
TGGCCTTGGTCGCTGCCCACAGGCATTCCCCCGCCACCACGTCGTCGAGGGATACCGGCGCATTCATGATCGCCTCCCAACTGCGCTGCACGTGCATGCGCGAGAAGCCCGAATACAGCGTCTCGAAGGAGGCCGCGTTCATGGTCGATGCGCAGATCGTGCCGGTGGCGAGAAAGGCGATGTACGACACGCCGCCGACCTGCGGCAGCAGGCTGCGCAATCCATAGCCGAGGCCGAACAGATAGATCATCGGGTCGGCCAGATTGCCCAGCATCGAGGGCATGGCGAGTTTTTTCCAGACGAGGAAATTGCGTCGCCACACCGCGAAGGCGCGGCGGGAGAGTTGTGGCGTCGCGGTAATGGGGTTCTTGCTTATAGGAAGGGGGGCGGGCGTTTTCTCAGCCATCAGCGTTGATGCGGGCAATCAGCTTCTGCAGCACGATGATCGCCTGATCGTTGGCCACCTGGCAGGTGCCGGCATTCTCATGCCCGCCGCCGCCATATTGCAGCATCAATTCGCCAACCTGGGTTTTCGAGCTGCGATTGAGGATCGACTTGCCGGTGGCGAACACGGTGTTCTGCTTCTGCACGCCCCACATGGCGTGGATCGAGATGTTGGCCTCGGGAAACAGCGCATAGATCATGAAACGGTTGGTCGCCCAGATGGTTTCTTCCTTGCGCAGGTCAAGTACCACCAGGTTCTTGTAGACCGTGCTGCAGCGCTGGATCTGTTCCTTGGCACGGACGGCATGATCGAAGTAGAGATCGACGCGTTCCTTGACGTCCGGCAGACTGAGAATGTCGTCGATGCCATGGTCGCGGCAGTACTTGATGAGGTCCATCATCAACTGGTAGTTGCTGACGCGGAATTCGCGAAAACGGCCGAGGCCGGTGCGCGAATCCATCAGGTAGTTGAGCAGCACCCAGCCTTGCGGGTCGAGAATTTCGTCGCGCGTGAATTGTGCCGAATCGGCCTTGTCGACCGCCGCCATCATGTCGTTGAACGTGGTGGAGAAGCGGGCGCTGCCACCGTAGTGCTCGAACACCACGCGCGCCGCCGAAGGGGCGTCGGGAATGATGATGTGTTCGGGACGTTCGCCGGGATTGCGGAAAGTCTCGGAAATGTGATGGTCGAAGGCCAGATGCACGCCCGGCACATAGGGCAGGTTGGTGGTGATGTCGCGGCCGGTGATCTCGATCTTGCCGTCCTGCATGTCCTTGGGGTGAACGAACTTGATGTCGTCGATCATGTCGAGTTCGTTGAGCAGCACGGCGCAGACCAGGCCGTCGAAGTCGCTGCGGGTCACCAGGCGGTATTTGGGTACGGACATGCGGTATCTCCTGCAAGTGGAAGGGGTATTTAACCTTAATCCCTGAGTTCCCGCCCGGTCAGCTTGAGAAACACGTCCTCCAGATTGGCCGGGCGGTGCAGGGTCTTGAGTTGCGGGCGGTCCGCCAGATGCGCCAAAAGCGGCGCGGCATCCTCGACGTAACAGAAGGCGGTTTCGCCGCTGACCTCGCAACGCCGGGTGAACTGGCCGGCCTGTTCCTTTGCCCAGGCGTCGGCGCCTTCGCCATAGACCTCCACCACCTGCGGTTCGATGCGTTCGGCAATCAGCATGCGGGGTGCGCCCAGCGCGATCAGGCGTCCGTCATCGACGATGGCCAGCCGGTTGCACAGGCGCTCGGCCTCATCCATGAAATGAGTGGTCAGCAGAATGGTCTTGCCGGCAGCGAGTAATTGCTTGAGCCGATTCCAGATCATGTGGCGCGCCTGCGGATCGAGCCCGGTGGTGGGCTCGTCGAGCACCAGCAGTTCCGGGTCGTTCACCAGCGCGCGGGCCAGGGTGAGGCGGCGTTTCATGCCGCCCGAGAGCGTGCGCAGGCTGATGTCGGCCTTGCTGGCCAGGCCGGCGAATTCGAGCAGGTCGGGAATGCGGCTCCACAGCGTGGCGTCGGAAAGGCCGAAATAGCGGCCGTAGACCAGCAGGTTTTCGGCGGCAGTGAAGTCGGGGTCGAGGTTGTCGAACTGCGGTACCACGCCGGAGCGCGCCCGCGCCTCACGGGCGCGCTCCGGCACCGGCTCGCCCAGCAGCGTGATCGTGCCGCTGTCGGGCGCAGTCAGCCCCAAGCAACAACGCAGCGTGGTGGTCTTGCCGGCGCCGTTGGGGCCGAGCAGCCCGAAGCATTCGCCACGTTCCAGCGCAAACGACAATCCGGCGACCGCCGGCTTGCCGTCATAAGCCTTGCAAAGTTGGTCGACAACCAGCGGCGAGGCTTCGGTCATTTAAGGCGAAATTCTCCGACGCTGCCGGAGAGTTCCGCCGCCATGCTGGCCAGGTTTTCGGCCCGGCCGGTACCCTCGCCGACGGCGTCACGGATGCCGCCGATCAGGTCGGCGATGCGCGTGATGTTCTGTTCCACCTGATGCACGCTCGCCTGCTGGCGGTCGGTGGCCTGCGCGATTTCGTCGATCAGGCGCGTGACCTCGCCCGAACCGGCGACGATTTCATTGAGGGCCTCGCCCGCTTCGCGCGCCATGCCGACGCCGGCGTTGGCGGTCTGCGCCCCCTGACCGATCATATTGACGGTCTGGTTGATGTTGACGTGGATGGCGGCAATCATTGTGCTGATTTCGCCAGTGGCGGCCGAGGTGCGCTCGGCCAGCTTGCGCACTTCGTCGGCGACCACCGCAAAGCCACGCCCCTGTTCGCCGGCGCGCGCCGCCTCGATGGCGGCATTCAATGCCAGCAGGTTGGTCTGGTCGGCGATGTCGTGAATGGTGCGGACGATGGTGTCGATCTGCTGGCTTTGGGCGCGCAAGCCCTCGACGGCCTGCGCAGCCGCGCCGACGCGCTGGCTGATCTGCTCCATGCCGGCGATAGTGTCCTGCACAATGCGCCCGCCCGCCGCCGCCCGCTCGGCCGCGGTGCGGCCCTGGCTGGCGGTGGTGTTGGCGCGTCCGGCAATGTCGTCCACCGTGGCGGCCATCGCGCTGACCGCGCCGCGAATGCCATCGGCCTGCTGCGACTGCTCGCGCAACTGGCCGGCGACGCCGCTGAGAAAGGCATGGATGTCGCGCGAGTCGTGGCTGACGCCATCCGACAGGCGGCGGGTTTCGCCGATCAGCCCGCGCAGGTTGACGGTCATGGCATTGAAGCTGTCGATGATCTCGCCGATCGTGTCGGCGCTTTGCAACGCGCAACTGTGCGTCAGGTCCTTGTTCGAAATCTGGTTGGTCACCTCGGCGATGCGGCGCAGGCGCGTGAGCAGGATGATGTTGAGCAGCCAGTAATTGACAACACCGATCGACAGGCCGGCGACCAGGCAGCCGGCGACAAACCAGGGCAGCATGCCGGGTTTCCACTCGACGAAGATGTTTGCATAGAAGGGGAAGATCAGCGCCACGGCCAAGCCGAAGCCGAGGTAGGAGAGCAGCAGATTGCGCAGGATCGAGGGACCGCCGCGATGGTTTGTTTTCATGGTTTCCACCCTGCTTTAGTTAAACAATCGAGCAAGATACGCATCCCGCCCCCTCTTCGTCAATCGCATTTGCCAGAGTAGTATTACGCTTTTGATCCTCCGGGGTTCCACCATGACCACTCAGTCCCGCAGCGCGCCGCACACTTGGCGTTTCTTTCGCGCCGGCGGATTTGACCAGCCGCGCATCGACACCCCTGCCGACCTGCTCGCCATCGGTGCGCTGGATCAGAAGCTCTGGGTGGCGCTCTCCTGTCCGGTGGCCGGCAGCGAATTCGACCGCCGTACCCTGGCGCTGATCGACAGCGACAACGACGGCCACATCCGCGCGCCAGAATTGATTGCCGCCGTGACCTGGGCGGGCGAACACCTGAGCGACACTGCCCCGCTGCTGGGCAAGAGCGCTGGCGTGCCAGGCGTACCATTGACGGCCATCAAGGCCGACGATGCCGAAGGCGCGCTGATCGCCGCTGCCGCGCGGGAAGTGCTGGCCGAAAGCGGCGGCGCGGCCGTTACGGTCGAAGCGGCCAGCGCCGCGCAGGCCCGCTTTGCCGAAAAGGCCGTCGCCGCCTGGGAGGTTGCGGGTGCGGCTGCCCGGCCGCTGGGCGAAGCCACCGCCGACGCTTATGCAGCGCTCGCCGCTGTCGCCGCCAAGGTGGATGACTATTTCACCCGCTGCCAGTTGGCCGCCTTCGATGGCCGCGCCACCGACCTGCTGAATGCCTCCGAGGATGCGCTGAAGGCGCTGGCCGGCGCCACCCTGACGCCGCAAAATGCGCTGATCGCCGCACTGCCCATTGCAAAAGTCGGCCCTGGCGGGACGGCGGAAGGCCGGAACGCCGCCAACATGGGGACGGCGGAAGGCCGGACCGCCGCCAACATGGGTACGGCGGCGTTGCCGCTCTCCGCAGGAGCAAATCCGGCCTGGGCGGATGCCATCGCCGCCTTGCGCGATCAGGTCGTCACACCACTCCTCGGCGCGCGCGACGTGCTCACGGCCGACGAGTGGCAAACACTGCAAGACATGTTCGCGCCCTACGCCGCCTGGCTCGCCGCCAAGCCCGATGCAGCCGCGATGGGCGATGGCGTGCTGGCGCTCGAACGGCTGGCGCGGTATTGCCGCGACCTGATGACATTGGCCAACAACTTCGTCGCCTTCAAGGACTTCTACACCCACCAGGAGCCGGCACTGTTCCAGATCGGTACGCTCTATTTGGATGGCCGCGCCTGCGAACTGACGGTCGCCGTCAATGATCCCGGCAAGCATGCCGCACTCGCCACGTTGTCGCGTCTTTGTCTGGTCTACTGCGACTGTGTGCGCGGCGCCGAGAAACTGAGCATCGCCGCCGCCTTCACGGCGGGCGACAGCGACCAGTTGATGGTCGGCAGGAACGGCGTGTTTTATGACCGGCAGGGCAATGACTGGGACGCGACGATCACCAGGATCGTCGATCATCCGATCAGTCTGCGGCAGGCCGTCTGGTCGCCCTACAAAAAACTGGCGCGGCTGGTGTCCGAACAGTTGCAGAAATTTGCCGCCAGCAAGGCCGGCGCGGTCGACAGCAATCTGACCGGCGTGGCCGGCACGGTCGGCAAGGCAGCCGAAGCGCCCGCCAAGCCGCCCGCCGCGCCCTTCGATGTCGGCAAGTTCGCCGGCATTTTCGCCGCCATCGGCCTGGCCGTCGGCGCCATCGGCACGGCCGTCGTGGCCATGGTCACCGGCTTGCTGGGCCTCAAGTTCTGGCAGTTGCCGCTGGCGCTGGCGGGTTTGCTGCTCCTCATCTCCGGCCCCGCCATGTTGGTCGCCTGGTTCAAACTGCGCGCCCGCAACCTCGGGCCGCTGCTCGATGCCAACGGCTGGGCGGTGAATGCCCGGGCGCGCATCAACATTCCCTTCGGCACCTCGCTGACCCAGCTCGCCGCGCTGCCCAAGGGCGCTGTAAGTTCGCTGACCGACCCCTACGCCGAAAAACCGACGCCGTGGAAGGCGATCATCATCGGCTTGTTCATCCTCGCCGGCATTTTGCTGGCGGGAATTTCCTTCATGGCTCACTGATAAAACAATGGACTATCTTATTCTCCCCGTCACCCCCCTGGTTCAAAACTGCACGATTCTCTGGGACCCGGCCACCCGTCAGGCGGCGGTGGTCGATCCCGGCGGCGATGTCGAAGCCATTCTCGACGTCATCAAGGAAAACC
>JAUXNZ010000003.1 GCA_030682595.1 Rhodocyclaceae bacterium
GGTGGCCTGGCCGCCGCCGTCCGAAATGACGGCGACGCGCTTGCCTCGCGCTTTCTGCATGAGGCCGAGCCCTTCCGCGACGGGCAGTATCTCGTCGGAATGGTTAACGACGCTGACGCCAACCTGCCGCAGCAGGTCCATCGTCATGGCGAAGCTGCCGGCGAGAGCGCCGGTATGCGAACTCGCCGCCTTCTTGCCGAGTTCGGTGGAACCCGACTTGTAGACCACGACGGGTTTTTTCGCGGTGATTTCGCGGGCGACCTGCAGGAAGCGCTGGCCGTCGCGAAAGCCTTCGACGTAGAGTGTGGCGACCTTTGTATTGTCGTCCTCGCCGAGATAGCGCAGGTAATCGTTGAAGCCGATGTCGGTCTGGTTGCCCGGGCCGACGTAGGTCGAAAAGCCGACATGGCCATTGTTCTCGGCTTCGAGTACCAGCGACAGCAGCATGTTGCCCGACTGCGAGATGAAGCCGATGTCACCGGTCTTGATCCTTTCCAGCGCCAGCAGGTTGACCTTCTTGTGCAGGTTGAACATGCCCGAGGTGTTCGGGCCGATGACGCGCACCTTGCCCGCCCGCGCGGCGTCGAGGACCTGCTGTTCAAGTTGGGCGCCCGCGGGGCCGGTTTCGCGGAAGCCGCTGGCGAGGATGACCGCACCCTTGACGCCCTTGCGGCCGCATTCGACCATCAGTCCGGGGATGCTCGCTGCCGGCGTGCAGATGAGTGCCAGCGCGATGTCGCCCGGCACGGATTCTAGGGATGGGTAGGTCTTGACCCCGAGCACCATGTCGGTCTTCGGGTTGATCGGGTAGATCGCGCCCTGGTAGCCATCCTTGATCAGGCCCACCATGGCCTTGTAGCCACGCTTGGTCGGGTCGGCCGAGGCGCCGACGATGGCGATTGAATCGGGTGCGAGAAAAGCGTGCAGCGGGCTCTTATGGCCCGGGTTGGGCGTATTTGCGTTCATTTACTTCCCTTTGAATACGGGGGTGCGCTTTTCCGCGAAAGCGTCGATGCCCTCCTGCCAGTCTTGTGTGGTGCCAACGAACATCATGCCTTCGAGTTCGGCGACGAGCGCGGCGTCGAAGGTGCGCTCAGCGGACATGTTGAGTTGCTGCTTGGCGAGTTGCATCGAGAACGGCGCCTTGCTGGCAATCTTGGCCGCAAACTCGCGGGCCGCATCCAGAAAGCCTGCATCGGCAAAGACCCGGTTGGCCAGGCCGATGCGCACGGCTTCTTCACCCTTGATGCGTTCGCCCAGAAAAACCAGTTCGCGCGCCTTGGCGAGGCCCACCAGCCGCGGCAGCAGCCAGGTAACGCCGCCGCCGAGGAAGTTGCCGATGCTGATCTCGGGCAGGCCGATCTGGGCGCTTTCGGCCATCAGCAGGAAGTCAGAGGCGATGGCCAGCTCGGCCCCGGCGCCCAGCGCATAGCCATTGACGGCGGCAACCACCGGTTTGCTGAGTTGCAGCAGGCGCTTGCAGACGATCTGTTCGCCTTGCAGGTACTGGCGGCGGTCGAATGCAGTGCGGCCGAGCTTGTGTTCCTTCAGGTCGGCGCCGACGCAAAAGGCCCGGCCTTCGCCAGTCACCAGCACGACGCGGACATCGCCATCGGCTTCGGCACGGGTCAGTGCGGCATTCAGCTCGTCATAGAGTTGCTGGGTGACGGCATTAAGGCGCTGCGGACGGTTGAGGCGGATTTCCGCGATGCCGTCGCGCAGCTCATAGAGAATGGTTTCGTAGCTCATGTTCATGCCTGTACGTTTGGCGCGAGCTTGGCCTCGCGGTCCCTGCGCCGTCTTTGTACCCACCACACCAGCGCCAGCAGGGCAAAGGCCGGGATGTACATCCATTCCTTGTCGGGGCGTTCGCCTGAGGGTATTTCAATCATCCTGATGTTGAAACTCTGTTCCAGGCCGAGTTTTTCGGCGCGGCTGCCGAAGCGCACTGCCGAGATCTGCACGTCGTCGCCGAGCATGATGACCGAGAGACCCATATTGGCCATTCGCTCACGGGCACTGGGAGCCTTGTCGCCCAGCGGCAGAAGCACGCCCTTGGAAATTTCCTTGCCTTCCAGGCTCATGCCTTCCACCCAGACGCGCAGGTTGCCATTGCGCGGGGCTTGCTCGACGAGGCGGGTCAATTCCGTGGGGGGGACTTCATCAAAGGGCGGATACAGCATGTCCATCCAGAATCCCGGGCGGAACAGGGTGAAGGTGACCAGCAGCAGCAGCAGCGCTTCGTGGATGCGGTTGCGGGTGACAAAAAATCCCTGCGTCGCCGCCGCGAACATCAGGCTGGCCACGGTGGCCGTGACGATGGTCATGATCAGGTGGAAGGCATCGGTGATGCCGATCAGCAGCAACTGCGTGTTGAAGATGAACATGAAGGGCAGGATCGCCGTCCGCGCGCTGTAACCGAAGGCGGTCACGCCGGTGCGCATCGGATCGCTCTTGGCAATGCCCGCCGCGGCATAGGACGCAAGTCCCACCGGTGGCGTCACGTCGGCCATCAGGCCGAAGTAGAAAACGAACAGATGCACAGCGATCAGCGGCACGAGCAGGCCGGATTGCGCGCCCAGTTCGACGATTACCGGCGCCATCAGGGTCGATACCACGATGTAGTTCGCCGTGGTCGGCAGCCCCATGCCGAGAATCAGGCTGATCACCGCCACCAGCAGCAGCATGATCATCAGATTGCCGCCCGACAGTATCTCGACCAGTTCGGTCATCGCCAGGCCGATGCCGGTCAGCGTCACCGTGCCGACGATGATGCCCGCCGTGGCGGTGGCGATGGCGATGGCAATCATGTTGCGCGCGCCGGTCACCAGGCCGTTAAAGAGGTCGGTAAAGCCCAGCTGCGTCGCCACGCCTAACTTGCCGGTGCCACGGAAAAATGCGAACAGCGGCCGCTGGGTGATGAGGATGAAAATCAGGAAGATTGTCGCCCAGAAGGCCGACAAGGCGGGCGAGAGCTGCTCGACCATCAGGTTCCAGATCAGCACCACCACGGGTAGCAGGAAGTGCAGACCGGATTTCAGCGTCGGGCCGATCTCGGGTAGAAACTCCATGGTCTCGCCCGGTTTTTCCATGTGCAATTCAGGATATTTCGCGGCATAGCGCACGATGGCAACATAAGCGGCAAGCATCAGCGCGGCGACGATCATGAAAGCGGTATCGCCCGCCAGGTCTTTCAGCCAGCCAAAGCCCCAGTAAACGATTGCCGAGAGGATGACCAGTCCGGAGAAGGTCATCAAGGTGGTGATGACCGCCTTCTGCCAGGGCAGCGGCTCGCGCCGGGGCAGGCCCTGCAGGTTCATCTTCAGTGCTTCGAGGTGCACGATGTAGAACAGTGCAATGTAGGAAATCAGCGCCGGCAGGATGGCATGCTTCATCACCTGCAGATAGGTGATGCCAACATACTCCACCATCAGGAAGGCGGCGGCTCCCATCACCGGTGGCATCAACTGGCCGTTGACCGATGAGGCAACCTCGACCGAAGCTGCCTTGTCCGGGCGGTAGCCGACGCTTTTCATCAACGGAATTGTGAATGTGCCGGTGGTCACTACGTTGGCGATCGATGAGCCAGAGATCACGCCGGTAGCGGCGGAGGCGACGACTGCCGCCTTGGCCGGACCGCCGCGCATGTGACCGAGCAGGGCAATCGCCGACTTGATGAAATAGGCGCCGGCACCTGCCGTCTCGAGCAGGGCACCGAACAGCACGAACAGGAAGATGAAACTGGTCGATACCCCCAGCGCCACGCCGAAGACGCCTTCGGTGGTCAGCCACATGTGACTCATGCCCTTGGCCAGCGAGGCACCGCGGTGGGCGATGACATCCGGCATGTAGGGGCCGAAGAAGACGTAAACCATGAACAATATCGCCAGGATCACCATCGGCAGGCCGAGCGCGCGGCGCGCAGCTTCGAGCAGCAGCGTCATGCCGGCAACGGCGACGACGAGGTCGATGGTGGTCGGTTGGCCCGGCCGGTCGGCGATTTCCCGGTAGAACAGGAACAGATAAGCCATGCAGAAGGCTGCCACGAAGGCCAGCAGCCAGTCGACCAGTGGAATGTACTGGCGCGGTGATCTCTTGAATGCGGGGTAGGCCAGAAAGCCGATGAAGACGGCAAAAGCCAGGTGCAGCGAACGGGCTTCGGTGTCGTTGAAGACGCCGATGCCAAATGTAAATGGTAGTGGCGAGGCGTACCAGAGTTGAAACAGGGACCAGACAAACGCCAGCGCGATGATCAGCTTTGCCGCAAAGCCATGCGGTTTGCGCCCGCCGGTATCGGCTTCGGCGACGATTTGCTTGAGTTGCTCGTCGGTCAGTTCATGGTGACCTGAGTTATCTGTTTTTCTCACAACGCACGTCCCTGAACATTGTTTGAGTCCCCCTCACCGCAGTGGGTGAGGGGGGTGTGCAACAAACTTACATCCAGCCTTTTTCCTTGTAGTACTTCACGGCGCCGTCATGCAATGGAGCGGACAGGCCATTCTTGATCATGTCCTTCGGTTCGAGGTTGGCGAACGCCGGGTGCAGCTTCTTGAAGTCGTCGAAGTTGTCGAAGACAGATTTCACCATCAGGTAGACCACGTCGTTGGGTACCTTGCTTGAAGAAACGAAGCTCGCGACGACACCGAAGGTTTTCACCGGATTCGGGTTGTTCGCGTACATGCCGCCGGGGATGGTCGCCTGAGCGTAGTAGGGGTTGGCGGCGATGAGCTTGTCGACGGCGGGGCCGGCGATGTTGACCAGCTTCGCACCGCAGGTGGTGGTCGGGTCCTGGATGCTGGCATTGGGATGGCCAACCACATAGATCAAACCGTCGATCTTGTTGTCGCACAGGGCGGCGCCCTGTTCGTCGGCCTTCAGTTCGGAAACCAGTGAGAAGTCGCCCTGCTTCATGCCCAATGCCGGCAACAGCGTGTCCATCGTGGCCCGCTGGCCGGAGCCAGGGTTGCCGATGTTCATGCGCTTGCCCTTGAGGTCCTCGAACTTGGCGACGCCGGCTTCCTTACGCGCCAGCACCGTAGCCGGTTCGGGATGGAGGGAGAACACCGCACGCAGGTTGGGGTCGGCACCGCCGTCCTTGAACTGCACTAGACCATTGACGGCGTTGTACTGGACGTCCGATTGCGCCACGCCGAAGTCGAGCTCGCCGGCCTTGATGGTGTTGATGTTGTATACAGAACCGCCGGTACTCTCGACCGAGCAACGTACGCCGTGCTTGGCGCGATCCTTGTTCATGAGGCGGCAGATGGCGCCGCCGGCAGCGTAATAGACGCCGGTGACACCACCCGTGCCGATCGTCACGAACTTGTTCTGGGCATGGACAGGCAGGCTGGTCAGCGAGGCACTCAGTGCCAGTGCGGCTACAGCCGTCAGCGAAGCAAATTTCTTCATGGATTGTCTCCTTGGTGAAGTTGAAACAGCAGGTAAAACTCGATCAATACGACAGGATAAACAAACAACACTAATCAGGGGTACAGTCCGCGCCGGTCGCGCGCCGCCAGCACCCGGGTACAGGCAATGATGAACGCCGCCGTGCGCAGCGATACCTTGCGTTCCTCGGCCAATTCGGCGACCGCGCGGAACGCGGCAACCATGATACTTTCCAGGCGTGCATTGATTTCCTGTTCGTTCCAGAAGAAACTCGAAAAATCCTGCACCCATTCGAAATAGCTGACCGTGACGCCACCGGCGTTGGCGATGACATCCGGCACCACCGTGATGCCGCGCGCCGCAAGAATGTCGTCGGCGGCCGGCAGCGTCGGCCCGTTGGCACCCTCGGCGATGATGCGGGTGGGAATCTTCTCCGCTCGCGCCTCGTCGATGACACCTTCCAGTGCGGCCGGGATGAAAAAATCGCTGGGGATAGCCCAGAACTCGTCATTCGTGACGGGCTGTGCGCCGGGGAAATCCACCAGGCGCTTGCCGCTGGCGACATGAGCTATGGCAGCTCCCACGTCGATACCCGCCGGATTGGCAATGCTGCCACTGGCATCCTGCAGGGCCAGGATACTTGCGCCGGCCTCGGCGAAGCATTGGGCAGCAATCGCGCCGACATTGCCGAAACCCTGCACGGAGACGCGCGCCCCCTGAACTTTTATGCCCTGGCGCAAGCCGGCTTCGCGTGCCGTGATGAAAACACCGCGACCGGTCGCCTCGCGCCGGCCGAGACTACCGCCCAGACTGATTGGCTTGCCGGTCACGACACCACTGACGGTGCCGCCCTGGTTGATGGAGTAGGTGTCCATCATCCAGGCCATGGTTTGTTCGTTGGTGCCGACGTCGGGAGCCGGAATGTCCTTGGTCGGGCCAATCAGAATGCCGATCTCGGAGGTGTAGCGGCGCGTCACCCGTTCCAGTTCATCTTGCGACATCGCCGCCGGATCTATTCTTACGCCACCCTTGGCGCCGCCGTAGGGCAGGTTGAGGGCCGCGCACTTGACGGTCATCCAGCCCGACAGCGCCATAACTTCGTTCAGCGTGACATCCGGGTGGTAGCGCACGCCGCCCTTGCCCGGACCACGCGAAACATTGTGCTGGACGCGATAGCCTTCGAAATTCGCCAGCGTGCCATCATCGCGGCGAATCGGCACGTCGACGATCAGGATGCGCTTGGGGTGCTTGAGGGTTTCCACCCAGTATTCGAGCTTGCCCAGATGGGGCGTTACCCGGTTGATCTGTTCGATGAAGCTGGCCCAGGGTTGCGGCCGTGCGGGGTCAAGATACGAAAGTGCTGCCATATTCCACTCTCCTTTTTTGTTATGTGCTACTTCGCCTCTGCAACAGAGTGGAAGTGTCAATGAACAACAATGAGTGAGCTAAGCCGACGTCTTGGTGAAAAATGCCTACAGGAATAATTGCCAGTGGCTAAAAAGTCTTGGCTAAAGTCTTGGCTAAAAAATGTACGGTTTTCAGCAGTGGTCGGATATCGCAGGGTGTTCAGATCAGGCCTGATTTCAACAATACCTGGCGCTTGCAGAACGGTGGGCAACTGTCGTGGAAGACATTTTGCCCCCGTGCTGAGTATCTATGGCGGGTCGAACATTCTAACATGTGGCAAAAGTCGGCCCTGGCGGGACGGCGTTCCCCCGCCTCAGAAGGCCATGTAGCGGCCGGGTTTGTGATTGACTGCCAGCGCGAAGTTGAGCAGCACCGCGCCGAGCACCGAGGCGGCCAGCACCAGGGGCGGCACGAGCAGCGTGCCGGCGAGCAGGATGGCGACATCCAGCCCCATTTGCAGTTTGCCGGCGCTCCAGTGGAAGCGTTCCTGCAGATACAGCACCAGGACATTGAAACCGCCGAGGCTGGCGCGGTGGCGGAACAGGATCAGCATGCCGACGCCCATCAAGAGCCCGCCGGTGATGCCGGCAAAGAACGGGTCGATGTGGGCAATGTCCAAAACGAGCGGCAGGGTTTCGGCCAGCAGCGCGACGAGGCACACGGTAGCCAGGGTTTTCAGCGTGAACTCCATCCCCATGCGCTTCACCGCCAGCCAGTAGAACGGCAAATTGACGAGAAATAGCGTCAGGCCGAAATTCGCGCCAGTGCTGTAGTGGATCAGAAAGGTCAGACCGACGGCGCCGCCGGTGAGCAACCCGGCCTGTTTGATGAAGGTCAGCCCGATGGCGACCACCAGCGCTCCGGTGAGGATGCCCTGAATGTCTTCGAAATGACTGTGTTTGGCGGGAGGAGTGTTCACCCGATCAGCCCGGCGTAATCAACTTGGCCGTGTGGCGCGCCAGCATCCATTCCTCGTTGGTCGGCAGCACCAGTACGGTGGCGGCGCTTGGCGCGGTGGAGATCCGCGTGGCATTTGCCGCGTTGGCGGCGGCGTCGAACGCGACGCCCAGCCAGCCGAGTTTCTGGCAGACCATTTCCCGTACCGGGGCGGCGTGTTCGCCGATGCCGCCGGTGAACACCAGCGCATCGAGTCCGCCGATGGCGGCAGCCAGCGAGCCGATTTCGCGCACGATGCGGTAACAGAACAGCTCGACGGCCTCGCTGGCTTCGGGCTGGTCGGCGGCCAGCAACTCGCGCATGTCCTGGCTGATGCCCGAAACGCCCAAGAGCCCCGACTCCTTGTAGAGCAGATGGGTCAGCGCCTTGGCGTCCATGCCGGCGTATTCCATCAGGTAGAGCAGCACGCCGGGGTCGATGGCGCCGGTGCGTGTGCCCATCATCAGTCCTTCGACGGCGGTGAAGCCCATCGTGGTCGCCTGACTCTTGCGACCGACCATTGCGCACATCGAGGCGCCGTTGCCCAGATGCGCGACGATGACACGGCCATTGGCCTGGTTCGGCGGCAGGTGTTGGGGCAGCACGGCGGCGATGTATTCGTAAGAGAGGCCGTGGAAGCCATAACGCCGCACGCCCTGCGCGGTGATGCGGCGCGGCAGGGCAAACAGTTGCGCGATGGCCGGCTGGCTGCGGTGAAACGCCGTGTCGAAACAGGCGATCTGCGGCACGCCGGGCAGGGCGGCCATCATTGCCTCGATGCCGGCGAGATTGTGCGGCTGGTGCAGTGGCGCGAGCGGAATGAATTCCTTGAGCCGCGCGAGGTGCGCGTCGTCGATCCGAATTGGCTGCGAATAGCATTCGCCACCATGCACGACGCGATGGCCGACGGCGATGATCCGGCTGCCGCCATCATGGCTATCCAGCCAGCGTACGAGATAGGCGAGGGCAGCACGGTGCTGGTCGTTGCCCGTGAGCGGCACGTCGATGTCGTCGAGGACGCGGCCGTGCGCATCCTTCGCCTTGAGGTGCGGTCCGGATCCGCCACCGTGGCCGATACCGTCGATCTGGCCGACGAGTTCGGGCTGCGCGGGGATCGGGGTATCGCGCCGGAACAGCGCGAACTTGATCGAGGAAGAACCGGCATTGAGTGTCAGGAGTGCATCGGCCATGGGGTTGTCACTTGTCAGTGTTGTTGCGCCGCGCGTGGGCCATCACCACGGCGATGGCGGTGGATGCCATGCGGGTGCGGGCGGAATCGGCGCGGCTGGTCAGCACGATCGGCACGCGCGCGCCCAACACGATGCCGGCGGAGAGCGCATCGGCCAGATATTCGAGCTGCTTGGCCAGCATGTTGCCCGATTCGATGTCCGGCACGAGCAGGATGTCGGCCTGGCCGGCGACCACCGACTTGATGCCCTTGGTGCGCGCGGCGACCAGCGAGATGGCATTGTCGAAGGCGAGCGGGCCGTCGAGCAGGCCGCCCCTGATCTGGCCGCGATCGGCCATCTTGCACAGGGCGGCGGCGTCCGTCGTCGCCGGCATCCTCGGGTTGACGGTTTCGACGGCGGCGAGAATCGCCACCCTGGGTTCGACGATGCCCATCATCAGCGCCAGGTCGATGGCGTTTTGCACAATGTCGACCTTGGTGGTCAGATCGGGCGCCACGTTGACGGCGGCATCGGTAATCAGCAGCAGCCGCGGGTAAGTCGGCACATCCATCACGAAGACATGGCTGATGCGCCGTTCGGTGCGCAGGCCGGTGGCCTGGTCGATCACTTCGCTCATCAGCTCGTCGGTGTGCAGCGAACCTTTCATCAGCGCTTCGACCTCGCCCTCGCGCGCCAGGGCGACACCCGATTCGGCGGCGGCATGGCTGTGCGGCACGTTGAGAAACTGGCAGCCGGCCAGGTCGAGGTGCATCTCCTCGGCCAGCGCGCGAATCTTGTCTTCCGGCCCGACCAGGGTCGGGTCGATGAGGCCGCGGTCGCGCGCGAGCAGGGCGCCCTTCAGCGACTCGCTGTCGCAAGGATGAATCACCGCCATCGAAATCGGCGTCAGCCCCCGGGTGATCTCCAGCAGGTGCTCGTAGCGCGAAGTGCGGGTGGCCGACAGCTTGATTTCCGGCAGCGTCGCCTTGGGCCGCTTGATCTTGTCAGTTGGCGCAATGACTTCGGCCGTGCCATAAATGACGCGCTGGCCGGCCTGATTGGTGCAGTTGCAGTCGAAGAGGATGTGATGGTTGTGGTCGAACTTGCGCTGGCAGGTGACCGTGACGGTGAGCGTGTCGCCGACCCGCACCGAGCGCGCGAAGTGCAGGCTCTGGTCGACATAGACGGTGCCGGGGCCGGGGAACTGCGTACCCAGCACGTTGGAAAACAGCATGCCGCCCCACATGCCGTGCGCCACCACTTCGCGAAATTCCGACGAGCGGGCGTACTCCGGGTCGACGTGGGTCGGGTTCATGTCACCGGAGATAATGGCGAACATCTGGATGTCATCCGGGCGCAGGGTGCGCGCCAGCGTGGCGACATCGCCGACCTGGATTTCGTCGTAGGTGCGGTTTTCGATGGTTTCGACGAGGCTGGGCTTGCTCATATGGCAGGTTCCTTAAACCGGCCAGAGCCGGAATCCGACAAAAAATCCGACGTGATGTCGACAGCGGCGAGTTTAAGCCCAGAAGAGTCAGGTCACCATCGCAAATCGGCAAAAGTGGCTCCGGCTAGCCTCAGGCGCGGGCGTGGCGGCTTAATGGCCTTTCAGCGCAAAGATGCCCGGCGCGTTGCGCCAGTAGCCCTTGTAGTCCATGCCGCAGCCAAACAGGAAGCGGTCTGCGATGTCCATGCCGGTGAAGTCGGCGCGCATGCCGGGCGTCGCCTTGCGTTCATGCCGCTTGTGCACGAGCACGGCGGTCAGCACCTCGCGCGCGCCTTCCTGTTGCAGGTTCGCGCAGATTGCCGCGAGCGTGTGGCCCTCGTCGAGAATGTCATCGATGACCAGCACGGTCCGGTCTTGCAAATCCTGCGTCGGTCGTACGCGCCAGTCGAGCAGGTTGCCGTTCAGGGCGTGACCGTAACGGGTGGCATGGAGGTAGGCGGTTTCCAGCGGAAAGTTGAGCCGGGCGATCAGTTGGCCGGCAACGATCAGGCCGCCGTTCATCACGGCGTAGATGAGCGGATTGCTGTCCTGCAGGCGGGCCGTGATTGCGTCGGCCATGCGGTCGAGGGCGGCGTCGACGTCAGCCTGCGTCGCCAGACAGTCGGCTTCGGCGTAGGCACGCTTGATTTCCTCGAAAAGGGTGGGGTTCATGGCGATTCAATAAGTCAGGACGGTGAAGAAGGGCGGGCCGGCGTCAGCAATCCGCCGCGGAACTGCACGCCGGGCTGTGGCCAGTCGGCGATGGTGCGGATGTGGCGGGCGAGGTCGGCGGTGGGGATGGGCATGGCGCGAGCTTAACCGAGGTAGGCAAACTTCAGGATGAACACCACGGCAATCACCGCAACGGCCGGCGACAGTTCGTGATGACGACCGGTCAATATTTTCAGGGCCGCATAGGAGATGAAGCCGAAGGCGATGCCGTGGGCGATCGAGAAGGTGAAGGGCATGGTGATGGCGGTGATCACGCCCGGAGCCGCTTCGGTCAGGTCGTCCCAGTCGATTTCCGCCAGGCCGCGGATCATCAGCACGGCGACATAACACAGTGCCGGCGCGGTGGCATAGGGCGGCACCGCACTCGCCAGCGGCGAAAACACCAGAGCGGCAAGAAACAGCAGCGCGACGACCACGGCGGTAAGACCGGTGCGGCCGCCGACGGCGGTGCCGGCCGCGGACTCGATGTAGGCGGTGGCCGATGAAGTGCCGAGACCGGCCCCGGCGACGATCGCCGTCGAATCGGCGAGCAGGGCTTTTTTCAGGCGCGGCAGACGGCCATCCTTGTCGAGCAGCCCGGCGCGGTGGGCAACGCCGATCAAGGTGCCCGAGGCATCGAACAGTTCGACCAGGAAAAAGGTCATGATCACCGACAAGAGGCCCATGTTGAGGGCGCCGACGATGTCCATTTGCATGAAGGTGGGCGCCAGCGATGGCGGTGCGGCGACAAAGCCGGTGAAGGGGGAGAGTCCCATGGCCACCGAAACGCCGGTGACAGCCAGAATGCCGATGATGATCGCACCCGGCACCTTGCGCTGCTCCAGCGCAACGATCAGGATGAAGCCGATGATCGCCAGTATCACGCCCGGTTGATGCAGGTCGCCCAGCGTCACCAGCGTGGCCTGATGACCGGCCACCAGGCCGGCGTTCTTCAGGCCGATGATCGCCAGGAACAGGCCGATACCGGCGGAAATGGCAAATTTGAGCGAGCGCGGAATGGCATTGACGATCCATTCGCGCAGGCGGAACAGGCTGACCAGAATGAACAGTACGCCGGAGATGAACACGGCGCCAAGCGCCTGTTGCCAGGTGAAGCCCATGCCGCCGACGACGGCGAAGGCGAAGTAGGCGTTGAGTCCCATGCCCGGCGCTATCGCGATCGGATAGTTGGCATAGAGCCCCATGATCATGGAGCCGATAGCGGCGGCGAGGCAGGTGGCGACGAACACCGCGTCCTTGGGCATGCCGGCGGCCGCGAGGATGTCCGGGTTGACGAAGATGATGTAAGCCATCGTCAAAAAGGTCGTCAGACCGG
>JAUXNZ010000004.1 GCA_030682595.1 Rhodocyclaceae bacterium
CGGCCTTGAAGCGTCCCTATTGCGGCGCCGGCAGCGGCCCGGACGTGTTGGGCTGGTTTGGCGAGCGTGGCAGTCATGTGCGCTCGCTGGCGCTTGTCACCTTGCGGCGCGGCAGCGAAACTGTCGGCGTCGTCCCGCCGACATCAACAACCTTTGGTCTGCTGGCGCTCGGCAGCGAGGAGCCGCAGCGCTTTTACCCCGAGATGGGCACGCTCTATCTGGAGCGCATCGGCGAGGTGGCGGCCGCGGCCTTCGATCGCACGCTGAGTCACCGAGCAAAAACAACTTGAACATTGCCCATCTTGCATACGAGCGCCATGCTGCGTTGCAAAACGCTCGTGTGGCTCGCCACACGGCGCGTTCTGCGCCTTGCCTGGCATCTCGTCTGCAAGCGGCCAACTGTCCAAGTTATTCTTGCTCGGTTCCTGAGCTGAACAGAAAATGACCGCTGCGCCGGTCGCCGAGCCGGATACCTCGGTGTCGCGGTTTCTCGCCGAACTGGCGCACCAGCGGCGCGCCAGCCCGCACACCCTGATCGCCTACCGGCGCGACCTCGCTTTGCTGCAAGCGGGTGCCGACGGTCGTCCGCTGGCCGAACTGCAAGCCCACGAACTGCGCCGTCAGGCAATGCGCCTGCATGGTCAGGGCCTGGCGGCGCGTTCAGTTGCTCGAACACTTTCGGCCTGGCGTGCTTACTATCGCTGGCTGGCGCGACGGGGGCAACTGGCCGCCGATCCCTGCGTTGGCTTGCGCGCGCCGAAGCGCCCGCGCGCGCTGCCCAAGGCGCTGGGCATCGACCAGACGGCCGCGCTGCTGGCCATGCCCGGCGACGCTCCGCTGGCGGTGCGCGACCGCGCGATGTTCGAGCTGTTTTATTCCTCCGGCCTGCGCCTCGCCGAGTTGGCTGCGCTGGACTTGGTCGCAGGCCGTCAAGGATCTGGCGGCCTCGACCTGGTCGGCGGCGCAGTGACGGTGACCGGCAAGCGCGCCAAGACCCGCATCGTGCCGGTGGGCGTCCAGGCGGCCGCCGCGCTGACGACGTGGCTCGACCAGCGGGCGGCCATGGCAAAAACGGACGAAGCGGCCCTGTTTGTCAGCCGCCGTGGCACGCGCCTCTCCCCGCGCGCCATCGAACTGCGGCTCGCCCACTGGGCGAAGAACAGCGGGCTGGGCCTGCACGTCCATCCGCACATGCTGCGTCATTCCTTTGCCAGCCATGTGCTGCAATCGTCGGGCGACCTGCGCGCGGTGCAGGAGATGCTCGGCCATGCCAGCATCGGCACCACGCAGATTTACACCCATCTGGACTTTCAACACCTGGCCAAGGTTTATGACGCGGCGCATCCCCGGGCGAAGAAAAAATGAGCGCACTACTGATTCTCCATCCCGGCAGGGAACGTTCGCTGTTCAAGCGGCATCCGTGGTTGTTCGATACCGCCGTGGCCAGGCTGGACGGCCATGCGCGACCGGGCGACACGGTGACGATTCAGGCCGCCGACGGCCGCCCGCTGGCCAAGGCGGCCTACAGCCCGCACTCGAAAATTCGGGCGCGCGTCTGGAGCTTTGATCTTGCGACGACCATCGATCATGCCTTCTTCAAGCGGCGCGTCGCTGCGGCCGTGGCGCGCCGCGCACATCTGCCGGAACTCGCCGGGCAGCAGGGGCTGCGCCTGATCCACGCCGAATCCGACGGCCTGCCGGGCATCATCGCCGACCAGTATGGCGACACCGTGGTCGTGCAACTCACCAGCGCCGGTGCCGAAAAATGGCGTGCCGCCATCGTCGATGCGCTGCAAAAAGCCACCGGCTGCGCGCGCATCTACGAACGCTCGGATTCCGAAGTGCGCGGTCTGGAAGGGCTGGAACCCGTCACCGGCTGGCTTCGTGATACTCCCCTCTCCCCCGGCGGGGGAGGGGCCGGGGGAGAGGGGGAGCCGCTAATCATCGCGGAGCACGGAGTGCTCTACGCGGTCGATATCGTCAGCGGCCACAAGACCGGCTTCTATCTCGACCAGCGCGACAACCGTCGGATGCTGGCGGCGCTATCGCCAGGCAAGCGCGTGCTCAACTGCTTTTGCTACACGGGGGGTTTTTCGCTGCAGGCGTTGGCCGGCGGGGCGGCCAGCGTGCTCTCCATCGACAGCTCGCAACCGGCGCTGCAACAGGCGGCGGCGAATCTGGCGCTGAATCCGCAGTTGCCTGCCGATCATGCGGAATGGCGTTGTGCCAACGTCTTCGACGAACTGCGCAAGCTCAAAGCGGCGAACGAGACCTTCGACCTCATCGTGCTCGACCCGCCCAAGTTCGCTCCCTCGGCCAGCCACGCCGAGCGCGCCAGCCGCGCCTACAAGGACATCAACCTGTTGGGTTGCAAACTATTGTCACCGGGCGGTCTGCTGATGACCTATTCCTGCTCCGGCGGCGTCGGTCTGGATCTCTTCCAGAAAATCGTCGCCGCCGCCGCCTGCGATGCCGGCCGCACGGCACGCATCGTCAAACGGCTGCAAGGCAGCGCCGACCATCCGGTCGATCTGGCCTTCCCTGAGGGCGAATATCTCAAGGGTTTGCTGCTGCAGGTGGATTGATCCGGGGTAGTTGCGCCAAGCTTGGTGCACCGCTGCCAACGAAGCTTGGGGAACTCTGCGCCGTCCCGCCCCCGCACCAAAAGTCGGCGCTGGCGGGACGGCGCGACGTTTATTTCTTGCCCGGCGGAATCTCGTAGGGCGTGATTTTGTCGACCGTCAGTCGGTAACCGGCGACGCCCCAGGTGGTTTCGCCGCGCTGCACGGTGAGCGTGCCATATACCCAGAGGGCTTCCATCATCTTCACGCCTGCCAGGGGTTTTGCCGACCTGGCGTGGATGATCTGGTTAGCGGGCGGCGGCGGGGTGTGGATGCAGGCGCCGTAGTAGGGCACGAGGAGGAATTCGGTGACCTTGCCCGTCTTGTCGCGTTCGAGCGGCAGGACATAGCCGGCGAGGCGGATTTTCTTGCCATGGTGCGCGGGCTCGGCGGGTGCGTTGTCCCACAGTGCCTTGAGTTTTTCGAGCGCTTCGATGGCGCGCGGGTCGGAATCCTGCAGCGTGCCCAGATTGAGGTTCTTGAGGTCGCGCGTCGGGTCCCAACCCTTGGGCACCAGCGCTTCCCACTTGATTTCGGGATAGGGGTCGGCGGCGTGGACTGGCTGGCCGAGGCAAATAACGGCGAGCAGGGCAAAGAGTAGTTTGTTCATTTCAGTTCCGCGGGGTGAGTCCATCGGCCAGCGACATGCGCCAGGCGCGCCAGCCGGGGATCAGGCTGGCGACTAGACCGGTGGCGAGGATGGCGGCCAGCAACAGCCATTCGTTGGGCGCAAACAGGCGCCATTGCAAGATGATGCCGAAATGCGCCTGCAGGAGTGGCGCGAAAAAGAACGTGCCGACGGCCAGCAGGCCCAGGCCAAACGCCACGCCGAGCGTGGTGACCAGCAAGCCTTCGGCGGTGAGCAGCAGAAACAGCTCGCGCGGGCTGGCGCCGAGCGCGCGCAGGATGGCCAGCTCGCGGCGCCGTTCGTTGAGGCTGGCGAGCATTGTCGCCAAGAGGCCGGCCAGGCCAATCACCACCACCAGCGCCGACATCGCCAGGAGCGTTTGCTCGATCATGCCGAGCGTCTGCCACAGCTCGTCCAGCGCCACGCCGGGCATCACGGCCATGAGCGGCTCGCCGCGATAGCCGTTGATGTGGCGTTGCAGGCGGAATACGTCGGCGCGGTTTTTCAGGCCGACCAGGAAGGCGGTGATTTCCTTGGGTTGCAGATCGAACTTTTTCACGAATTCGGCGGGTATCGCCAGGCCCGGCAGCGGCGCGCCGGCCACCCAGTCGAGATGGATCGCGCTGATCGATTCCAGGTTCACATGGACGCTGCGGTCGACCGGCGTACCGGTGGGAGCGAGGATGCCGACGACCGTGAAGGGCTTGTCGTCGTGCCCCGGCCCCGCCTCGGCCATGCCATGTGTCAGCGTGATGCGGTCGCCGACGCGCAGCCGCAGTTCGGCGGCGACCGCGCTGCCCAGCACGGTTTCGAAAACGTCGGCGAATGCCTGGCCGGCAGCGAAGCCCAGCGCCCGTTGGTCGCTGTAACGGAAGTGGCGAAAGTAATCCGGCGTGGTGCCCAGCACGGCAAAGCCTTGAAACGAATCGCCAAGGACAAGCGGCACGGCCCAATCTACCGCCGGGTGCGTGGCGATGGCCTCGAAGCTCTCCCAGCGGATGTTATGGGTGGCGCTGCCCGCGCGGAACACGGCATACAGCATCAGTTGCACGCTGCCGCTCCGGGCCCCCACCACCAGATCGACGCCCGACACCGCCTGCGTGAAGCTTTGCCGCGCATCATGGCGCACCCGCTCGACGGCGAAGAGCAGCGCGCTGGCCAGCGCGATGGCGCACAATGTGACGCCGAGCGTCAGCCGGCGCGCCCAGGCACTTTTCACGGCGAGTGTCAGTATCGCCCTCATGGTTCGACAGTCCCGGCGCGGTTGATGTCGCAAAGCGCGATCTTGCGATCGAAATGCGCGGCCAGGCGTTCGTCATGGCTGACAAAGAGCAGCGCCGCACCTTCTGCTTTCGCCTCGGCAAGCAACAGGTCGATGAAAATCTGCTGGCGCGGGGCGTCCAGCGCCGAGGTCGGCTCGTCGGCGATGAGGATTTCCGGCCGGCCGATCAGGGCGCGCGCCGCCGCGACGCGCTGTTGCTGGCCGACGGAAAGCTCGCCGGCCGGCTTGTGCCAGGCATCAGCGGCGAGGTCGAGGTGGGTGAGCAGTCGCGTGGCAGCTTCGTGCGCAGTGCCTGCGCGGGCCAGTCGTCGCGCCGAGAAAGTGCAGGGTAGCAGCACGTTGTCGAGCGCGGACAGCCAGGGCAGCAGGTTGAACTGCTGGAAGATGAAGCCGATGTGGTCGGCGCGAAAGCGGTCGCGTGAGTGGCCGGAGAGCCGCGTGATGTCGCTGCCGAGCAGTTCGATGCTGCCGCGCTCCGGCACGGCGACGCCGCCCAGCAGGCCGAGCAGCGTGCTTTTGCCGCCGCCGCTCGGCCCATGCAGGAAGACATGCTCGCCGGCGGCGATGTCAAAGCGCGGAATATCAAGGCAGACGGCCTGCTGGCGCGGCCAGCGATAGACCAGATTGACGATGGAAAGCGCAGTCATGCGCCCGAGCTTACCAGTTCAGGACAGGCTGCTTCGGGGTGAGCCTGGCCGCGCCCTGACCGGTGGGGCCGACGCGCTGCACTTCGAGCCGATACAGCCGCTTGAAATGCTTGAAGAGCGTGGTTTCGATGCCTTTCAGAGCGGCCGGATTGGCGCAGCGGAAAACATAACTGGCGTCAATGTCGGCATGTGCGTTGCCAGAGAATTGCGGCATTTCGACCTTGACCGACTGAGCTGCGCAGTTGGCGGCAGGACTTGGCACGAACAGCGCGGCGGCGTCGTTCAATGTTTGGCCGGTCGCCGCCAATGCAGCCTTCTCCTTGTCGTTCTTCGGTGCGCGCTCGAAACCAACGGCGGCATCGAGCGGCAGTTCAAGGTTCAAGGTGATCAAGTCCTTGTCGATAGAAACATCGAGCCGACCTTCGCCATGCTTGTGCTGGGCATGGGCAGCCGGGAGGAAAAGCAGCAGGGCAGTGAGCAGCAGGCTATGTGGCTTCATGGAAAACTCCGGGAATCAATGGACATGGGTGCGGCCAAAAACCACCACGGCGATGCCGGCGGCCAGCAGCAGGCCGTGCCA
>JAUXNZ010000011.1 GCA_030682595.1 Rhodocyclaceae bacterium
GATCAGGGTGCGCGCCATGCGTTTGGCGGGAGTGTCCTCGGCGCGCTGCAGTTCGCCGAACAGCAGGCGCGGCACCCCGGGATGCGCGACAACAAATTCGATATGAGTCATAAACGCCGCTTCCAACGCCTGAAGCGGCGAGTCCGCGCCTTGAATGGCGCGATCCACCCGCTGCAGCAATCGCTCGGCCACCCATTCCATGACCGCCTGCCAGATTGCATCCTTGCTGGGAAAGTGACGGAAAAGCGCGCCCTGCGTGAGATTCATTCGCTGGGCAATTGCGGCAGTAGTTATATCACCCGGATTCTGCTCGGCCGTCAGTTCGATAACCGCTTCAACGGTGACAGCCCGGCGCTGGTCTGCGGGTAAGTTCTTCGGTCTCGATTCAATAGACATCGCAAGTCAATAAGTGAGTAATCGGTTACTATCTTATTCCAGAAGTCTACGTCGATCAAGTAATCCTTGCAGAAGCCACTTGTTCCGGGAGTGGCAGATGAAGCCAAAGGAAGTGAAAAAAGAAAGTAAAAGGGTTCAGGCTCGATTTAATTTACGATTTCCGGCCAGAGGCAGCCATACGATATGCTTCGACCTTCTGAATACATTGAGAGCAACCATGTATATCCCCAGCAGCTTCAGGGAAAGCCGACTTGAAAAGCTTCATGACCTGATAGCGAACTATCCTCTCGGCCTTTTGGTAACGCATGGAGAAAATGGTCTTGAGGCTTCACCCATACCCTTTTTGCTCTATGCCGATGAAGGCCGGCAGGGTGTGCTACGCGCGCACATGGCAAAAGCAAACCCACACTGGAAATCACTAGCAGGGCAGGCTGAGTGCCTGATCGTGTTTCAAGGGCCAGAAGGTTATGTCACTCCTTCTTGGTACCCTAGCAAAGCAGAAACCCACCAAGCGGTTCCGACTTGGAATTACGCAACGTTACAAGTCTGGGGTAGCCCTCAGGTGACCGAGGATGCTGCATGGCTACGAAGGCAGTTGGACGATCTGACATCGGTTCATGAGAGACCGCGTCCAGAGCCATGGTCTGTCAGTGATGCTCCCGAGGAGTACATAGCCAACCAGATGAAAGCCATCATCGGCATTGAGATTCCCATCAGTCGTATCGACGGAAAGTGGAAGATGAGCCAGAACAAGGATAAGCCAGACCGAGATGGCGTTATCCAAGGCATGCGTTCCGCCGCAGACCCACATCGAAATATGCAAGCAGCCGAGCTCGTGGATCGACGCTAGACCAAGCGTCCGCTTGGGGTCGAACCGCGCTGGTCGGCAACCTGGTCAAACGGCGAGCGCGGCGCGGCTACCCAACCCATTTCCGCGCATTGCGGAACATCGTCATCCACGGCGAATCTTCGCCCAGCCCGGCGGGGTGCCAGGACATCTGCGTCGTGCGGAAGACGCGCTCGGGGTGCGGCATCATGATGGTGAAGCGGCCGTCCGGCGTGGTTACGCCGGTGATGCCGTCGGGGGAGCCGTTGGGATTGAACGGATAGGTCGTGGCCGCCGCGCCGCGATTGTCGATGTAGCGCAGTGCGATGTCGGGACAGGTGGGGGCGGCAAACACGGCACGTCCCTCGCCGTGCGACACGACCACCGGCAGCTTGGAGCCGGCCATGCCGGCGAAGAAGATCGACGGTGAGGGGGGAATCTCCACCAGCGCAAAGCGTGCCTCGAACTGCTCGGAACGGTTGCGGTGAAAGGTCGGCCACGAGCCTGCGCCGGGAATGATGGCGGCCAGGTTGCTCATCATCTGGCAGCCGTTGCAGACGCCCAGCGCGAAAGTGTCGGAGCGCGCGAAGAAGGCGGCGAATTCGTCCTTGAGTTCGGGATGGAAGAGGACGGACTTGGCCCAGCCCTGCCCCGCGCCCAGCACATCGCCGTAGGAAAAGCCGCCGCAGGCCGCCAGGCCCTTGAAATCGGCCAGATGCACGCGGCCGGCCATCAGGTCGGACATATGCACATCGAATGTCTGGAAACCGGCGCGGTCAAAGGCAGCGGCCATCTCGACCTCGCCATTGACGCCCTGCTCCCGCAAAATCGCCATTTTGGGCCGGTTGCCGCCGATAGCGAATGTCGCCGCCGGATCTTCATTCGCGTTAAAGGTCAGATTGCATGACAGGCCGGGATCGCCGGCGTCGAGCAGCGCGTCGAACTCCTCCTGCGCGCAGACCGGGTCGTCGCGCAGCCTGGCGATCTGGTAGCTCACCTCGCTCCAGGCGCGTTGCAGTTCGACACGCCGTACCGCCAGCGCCGACTTTGCGTTGCGCCAGAGCCTGATTTCGTCGCCATCGTTGAGCGTGCCGATGACATGGGCGCAGGCACCCAGTCCGGCAGCGCGCAGCGTTTGCAGCACGGCATCGCGCTCGGCGCGGCGCACCTGGATCACCGCACCGAGTTCTTCGTTGAAGAGCGCGGCCAGCAGGCGGTCCTGCATGCGGCCGCCCAACAGTTCGGGCTTCTTCTCGATGCCGTCCACGTCGTTCATCAGCGGGTCGTAGCAGAGCGCGTCGAGATTGAGCGAGACGCCAAGGTGGCCCGCGAAGCTCATCTCGCACACCGTGGCGAACAGGCCG
>JAUXNZ010000016.1 GCA_030682595.1 Rhodocyclaceae bacterium
TCGGCGATGAAGATCGGCCTCAAGGCGGTGCAGATCGCCATCGCCGGCTTTGTCGTGCCGTACATGGCCGTCTATGACAACGCCCTGATGCTGCAAGGCGACCCGACCGTGCTGGCCGTTGCCTACATCGTCGGCAAGGCCTTGTTGGCCATCGCCCTGTGGGGCGCCGCCGCCATCGGTTATCTGCGTGGCGACCTCTAGCTGTGGGAGCGGCTGTTCGCCGCAGTTGGTGCCGCCCTGTTGATTGCCGCCTTGCCGCTTACCGATGAGATCGGCATCACCATGGGCGCAGCCTTCATCGCCTGGCGATTCTGGCAATCCCGGCGCCGTCTCGCCAGCGCCGACTTTTAACATGCCGCTGTGCCTGGCCGCCGGCGCGCTGGTGACATCACTGCTGGCCGAGTCGCTGACGCTGTCCTGGCAGCATTCGATTGAAAAAATACTCTGGGAAGAGGACTGGAAACTTGTTGGCCAGTCGCTGGTCATTGAGGCGGCGCGGGTGCGCGGCACGGGAGCGGGGATGGAGCCGCCCGCCGGCGCGCAGCTCAGGGAGGGCGCCTGGCATTATGTGCCGACGCTGCCGCCCCTGCCCTCGGTTCGCCTGACGCATTCGTCCCATGTCCCGCCCTACATCATCTGCGTCGCCCAGGATTGCCGCCCGATCGATGTCTGGTTGCCGGGCTTGCCGGCCGAGGCGGTAGTCGAGTTGCTGCCATGTATTACGGCGAAAAGTTCAACGCGCTGACACATCTGATCGGCGCGGCACTGGCGCTCGCCGGTGGCGTCGTGCTGATCACGCTGGCGGTGCAGGACGGCGACCCGTGGAAGATCGTCAGCATCTCGATCTACGGTGCGACGCTGCTGCTGCTCTACAGCGCCTCCACGCTCTATCACAGCGTGAAGGGGCGCGCCAAGCGCATCCTGCAGAAGCTTGATCACCACAGCATCTATCTGCTCATCGCGGGCAGCTACACGCCGTTTTGCCTGGTGACGCTGCGCGGCCCCTGGGGCTGGTCGCTGTTCGGCGTGGTGTGGGGGCTCGCCGTGCTCGGCATCCTTCAGGAGCTCAAACCCGGGCGCGCAACACGCAAGCTGTCGGTGGCGATTTATGTGGTGATGGGCTGGGCGGCCCTGGCAGCGCTCTTCCCGCTGCTGGAGGCGCTGGGTTGGGCCGGGTTTGCCTGGCTGGCCGGCGGCGGCCTGCTCTATACGGTGGGCATCATCTTCTATGCGCTCGACGCCCGGCTGCGCCACGCGCACGGCATCTGGCACCTGTTCGTCATCGCCGGCAGCGCAGCGCATTACGTGGCGATCCTGTATTACGTGCTGTGAGCGCGGCGACACTTGCCCATGAAAAAAGCCACTAACCTTGCGGGTTAGTGGCTCGTTTCATTTACTGGCGACCCCACGGGGATTCGAACCCCGGTTCATACCGTGAAAGGGTATTGTCCTAGGCCTCTAGACGATAGGGTCATATCGTTGGTGGAGGTACGCGGGATCGAACCGCGGACCTCTTGCATGCCATGCAAGCGCTCTCCCAGCTGAGCTATACCCCCAAAAGAGAGGGCGCATTATACATTTTGACCGATGCGTGTAAACACTTGCGGCAAAAAAATCAGAGAATCTTGCCGGGGTTCATCAAACCCCGCGGATCGAGCGCCTGCTTGATGGCGCGCATCAGGTCCATCTCGACCGCGCTCTTGTAGCGCGGCAGTTCCGCGCGTTTCAACTGGCCGATGCCATGTTCGGCCGAGATCGAGCCGCCGAGGGTGTGGGCGATGTCATGCACGAGGCGATTCACGGCGGCGGTTTGGGCGATGAAGGCGGGGTTGTTGGCGGCGATCGAATGGGAGGGGTTGTAGTGCAGGTTGCCGTCGCCAAGATGGCCGAAGCAGACGATGCGCACGCCAGGGAAGGCGGCGGCAAGTGCCGCATCGGCCTGGGCGATGAATTCCGGCAGATGCGAGATGGGCACGGAAATGTCGTGCTTGATCGACAGGCCCTCGATCTTCTGGGCGGTCGGGACGCCCTCGCGCAGCGCCCACAGCGCCCGTGCCTGGGCCTGGCTCTGCGCGACGACGGCGTCGCTGGCGTGGCCTGCTTCAATACCCGCGGCCAGCGCACTGATGAGCGCGTCGGCAAGATCGGATTGCAGCGTGTCGACGATTTCAATCAGCACTTGCCAAGGGGAAGTGGCAGGCAGCGGGTCGCGGCTGTCGGGGAGGTTTTTCAGCACGAGATCGAGCGCGGGGCGGCCGATCAATTCAAACGCCGTGACGCGATCGCCGAGTTTTTCGCGCAGCAGCGCGAGCAGGGCGACAGCGGCAGCGGGTTCGGGAACGGCCACCCAGGCCGTGGCCGTATGGGTCGGTTGCGGAAAGAGTTTGAGCACGGCGGCGGTGATCAGGCCGAGCGTGCCCTCCGCGCCGATGAACAACTGCTTGAGGTCGTAGCCGGTGTTGTTTTTGCGCAGGCCGCACAGGCCATCCCAGAGGCGACCGTCCGGCAGCACGACTTCGAGGCCGAGGCAGAGTTCGCGTGCGTTGCCGTAGCGCAGTACCTGCACACCGCCGGCATTGGTGGCGAGATTGCCGCCGATGGTCGCGGTGCCTTCGGCGGCCAGCGAAAGGGGAAACAGCCGGCCCGCCGCCGCCGCCGCGTCCTTGACGCTGGCGAGGGTGCAGCCCGCCTCGACGGTCAGGGTATTGTTGGCGGGGTCGATGGCGCGAACCTGGTTGAGACGCGTCAGACTGACGATCACCTCGCCGCCCGGCTGGCGGGCTGGGCCCAGGGGCGTGGCGCCGCCGCACAGGCCGGTGTTGCCCCCCTGCGGCACGATGGCCACGCCGGCTGCGCTGCAGCATTGCACCACGGCGGCGACCTCCGCGGCGTCGGCGGGTTTGACCACGCACAGCGGCTGGCCGCTGTAGCGTCCGCGCCAGTCGGTGCAATAGGGCGCCATGTCGAAAGGGTTGGTCAATACGTGGGTCGCACCCAGTGTGGCGCGCAGGGAATCGATCAGCGGGTTCATGGCTTCAATGTGAATTCGATGGCCGGCAGCAAGCGCTTGACGGCGGCGCTGCCTTCGGCAATGGCTTCGGCGGCATGGTGGTAGTCCATCAGACCGAGATGGGCCAGACGCGGTGCGACAAGTACGTCGGCCGGGTCGCCGGCCAGCCGGCTCCTGGCGATGCGTGTCTGCATGATGTTGAGGCTGGTCGCCAGTACGGTGGCGAGCGAGGGCTGATCGTGATTGTTCTTGAGCCCCAGACTGGTCAGCAGCATGTTGGTCCAGCCCCGGGTCCAGCCCGGGCCGCCGCTTCCCGCGGCCCTTGCCGCCTGTTTCAGCGAACGGCCAACGATGTCCGAGCCCAGGTCGACGGCGATGACGATGTCGGCGCCCAGCGCCCGGCACAGCGATACCGGCACGGGATTGACGAGGCCGCCGTCGACGAGCAGCCGGCCGTCGCGCTTGACCGGCGCCAGCAGGCCCGGCATGGCAATCGAGGCATGTACGGCAGCGGCGACCGAGCCTTCGCGTAGCCATATTTCCTGGCCGTTGGCGAGATCCGTCGCGACGCAGGCGAAGGGCAGCGGCAGGGCGGAGAAATCCTTGTCGACAAAATGTCGTTCAAAGAAGGCCATCAGTTTGTCGCCCTTGACCAGCCCGCCGGAAAAGCTGACGTCCAGCAGCCCGACGACATCCTGCCAGGCCAAGCCGGTCGCCCAGTGTTCCAGCTGATCGAGGTCGCCGTCCGCATAGGCCGCTCCCACCAGGGCGCCGATCGAGCAGCCACACAGGATGTCCGGGGTGATGCCG
>JAUXNZ010000017.1 GCA_030682595.1 Rhodocyclaceae bacterium
GCCCTGGGTGGTGATGGTGCTGCCGCCCGGCGGCTTCTTCGTGCTCGGTGCCTGGCTCCTGATCTTCGCCGCCATTGCACGACGCAAGAACGCCCGACCCCTTTCGTCCCCCGCGCAGGGGGTTCGATAATGCTCGCTACGCTCGACTGTCTTGGGGTGCATTCGGCAACCTGCCATGCGGTTTGCGCCTGGCAGCGCGTGGCGCATTTGCTCGGGGCGGCCCTGCGCAAATGCTATGTAATTAAATGCTACGTAATTTCATGTCGGGAGATGAGCAGCCATGCATGAATCCGCCGCCCAGATCTTCATCAATGCCTTCCTCGCCAACAACTTCGTGCTGGCGATGTTCCTCGGCCTGTGCCCCTTCATCGGCGTCTCGGGCAAGCTCGAAACCGCCGTGCCGATGGGCGTTGCGTCCACCTTCGTGATGCTGGTGGCCTCGTTGTGCGCCTTTGGCATCAACCTGCTGCTGGCGCGCTTTGACCTGGAGTTCCTGCGGCTGATCGCCTATATCGTCATCATCGCCTCGACGGTGCAACTCGTCGAGATGGTGCTGAAGAAATACAGCCCGAGCCTGTTTCGCGCGCTGGGCAGTTATCTGCCGCTGATCACCACCAACTGCGCGGTGCTCGGCGTCGCGCTGTTCCAGACGGCGCGCGAATATGATTTTGTCCAGTCGATCACCTTCGCCGTCGGTGCCGGTGCCGGCTTCACCCTGGCGCTGGTGCTGATGGCCAGCGTGCGCGAACGGCTGACGCTGTCCGATGTGCCCGCCGTGGCGCAGGGCACCGCCCTGTCGCTGATGCTGGCCGGCATCCTGTCGCTGGCCTTCATGGGCTTTGCCGGCTTGGGCGGCTAGCGTGTCCCTCTATCTGACCACCATTGGGTTGATTTTCACGCTGCTGCTGGCGGGTATCGGCGTGGATCGCCTGTATCGGTCGTTCGCCGCGAAGAACCCGCGCCTGGGGCCGTTTCGCAAGAGCGAAGGGTGCGGATGCTGTTCGGGCGGGAGCGGCTGCGGTGACGACGCGGCTTGTTCGCGCTGACGCCGGGCCCTAGTGCCTGACGTCTTCCAACTGGCTGACGGCGTCGTGTTGCCGCTGGTTGGCTTCGTGATGGCGCTTGATCAGTAGCATGATGCCGGCGACAAACAGGCCAAACATGGCGATCACCCAGTAGATGTGCACCCCGACCATGATCAGCACCGAATAGGTGCCGGTCATGACTAGGATGGCAATGTTCTCGTTGAAATTCTGCACCGCGATGGAGTGGCCGGCGCCCATCAGAATGTGGCCGCGGTGCTGGAGCAGGGCGTTCATCGGCACGACGAAGAAGCCCGACAGCATGCCGATCAACACCATCAGCGCCATGGCGACCCAGGTGTCGCGGACGACGACCATCACCAGAACGATAATGCCCATGGCAATGCCGAGCGGAATGACCCGCAGGGACTTGCGCAAGGTGATCACGCGCGCCGCCAGCACCGCGCCGATGGCGATGCCGACGGCGACAACGCCTTGCAGCATGCTGGCCTTGGATAGGTCGAGATTGAGCGCCACCTTCGACCATTCGATGACGATGAACTGCAAGGTGGCGCCGGCGCCCCAGAACAGGGTGGTCACCGCCAGCGAGATCTGACCGAGCTTGTCGCGCCACAAGAGTTGCACGCAGTGCTTGAACTCGTGAAACAGGTAGATCGGGTTCTTCTTGAGCGGTTTGTGGTCGACGCCGGTATCGGGCACATACAGATTGAAGAGCGCGGCCACCACATACAGCCCGCCGATGATCAGGAGACTCATCTCGGCGATAGTGTCGATGCCGGTGTCGAGCACCGGAAAGTCGAGGGAGAGCAGGTTCTGGGCGATGGCCGGATTGATCATCAGGCCGCCCAGCACCACGCCCAGCACGATTGCGCCTACCGTCAGGCCCTCGATCCAGCCGTTGGCGATGACCAGTTGGCGGTGCGGCAGGTATTCGGTGAGGATGCCGTATTTGGCCGGCGAGTAGGCGGCGGCGCCAAGACCGACCACGGCGTAGGCCAGGAGCGGGTGCAGGTGAAAGAACATCAGCGAGCAGCCGAAGATCTTGATGCCGTTGCTGATGAACATGACGCGCCACTTGGGCATCGAGTCGGCAAAGGCGCCGACGAAGGCGGCCAGCGCCACATAGGAAACGGTGAAGAAGGTTTTCAGCAGGGGTTCGTATTCCGCCGGGGACTGCAGGTCGCGCAGGATGGCGATGGCGGCGATCAGCAGTGCGTTGTCGGCGAGTGCGGAAAAAAACTGCGCCGCCATGATGACGTAGAACCCGGGTTTCATGGCGGGCGGTTATATCACGAAAGTGTGTTGGAAATTTGAACATAAGCCCACTTGATGTCACGTATCCCCTTTACTGACATGGGAAATATTCGTTGGGCGTTCGCATATCAAGCTTTCTTATGTAGATGATTTGTGTTTGAATATCGAGTTATTACAAAAATCAGAGACCGAGGGGAGTTTCATGGCTGATCGCAGACTTCAGGTATTTCACGCCGTCGCCAAACAGCTTTCGTTCACCAAGGCCGCCGAGGTGTTGTTCATGACGCAGCCGGCGGTGACGTTCCAGATCAAGCAACTCGAAGAGCACTTCAACACGCGCCTGTTCGATCGCGGTCATGGCCGCATTTCGCTCACGCCGGCGGGTGAACTGGTGCTGACCTATGCCGAGAAAATTCTCGGCCTCTCCGGCGAAATGGACGTGCGTCTCTCCGAGATGACCGGCGAGATTGGCGGTTCGCTGCTGGTGGGCGCCAGTACCACCATTGCCGAATTCCTGCTGCCGCGCATCCTGGGCGAATTCAAGGCCAAGTATCCGAATGTCAAGCCCTGCCTGGTGGTGGCCAACTCCGAATCCATCGAAACCCGCGTCGCCGAGCACACCATCGACATCGGCTTCATCGAGTCGCCTTCGCACCAGCCCAACCTGCAAACCGAAATCTGCTGCGAGGACGAATTGCAGATCATCTGCAGCCCGAAATTCCCGCTGGCGCGCATGAAGGAAGTCACGCCACAGCAACTGATCGAATATCCCTTCGTTTCACGCGAACCCGGCTCGGGCACCCGCGAGTTCACCGAGGTCTATCTGCAAAAAAATGGCGTCAATATCGAACACATGATGCCGGTGATGGAACTGGGCAGCCCGCTCGCCTTGCTCGAGGTCGTCGAAACCGGCCTAGGCTATGCCATCGCTTCGCGCACCTCGGTGCTGAAGGCCCTGCGGCTGGGCGATCTGGTTTCGATTCCGCTCAAGCCGCGCCTGACCCGCCAGTTGTCAATGGTCTACCCGAAGGAAAAGTTCCGTTCGCGACTGGTGACGGCCTTCGTTGATTTTACGACCGACAGGCTCAAAGAGTACAAGGGCAAGTAACTTTCATGATGCGTGAGCTACGCCCCCGCACCATGAAAACGCCCGCCCCCCTTTGTGCGCCGTTGGCGCATCCCTCGCTTTGCTCGGGACCGCTGCTGCGCAGCGTCCTGCGTCCTGCGGCCTTGTGCCCCCCTCGCGGGGGGGGCGCTACGTCTCGCTACGCTCGGATATCACGGGGTGCTCCGATTTGCCGTGTTTACGGGTTGCGGCTGGCGCCGCGTGCCGCGTTTGCTTGGGGCGGCCCGGCGCAAACGCTGCGTAGTTCACGTTAATTCCTTCCGGCGCTGGTCATGTCTCGTCCGATTCGCGCCACGATTGACCTTGCCGCCCTGCGGCACAACTTCGGCGTTGCCCGCCGCCATGCCGGTACGGCCAGACTGTGGAGCGTGGTCAAGGCGAATGCTTACGGCCATGGTCTGAACCGCGCTGTAGATGCACTGGCCGGCCTGACCGACGGTTTCGCCCTCATCGAACTCGATCGTGCCGTGGCCTTGCGCGAAGCCGGACTCAAGCTGCCGATCCTGATGCTCGAAGGTTTTTATACCGCCGATGAGGTGCCGCTGTTCATCGAACATCGCCTGATTCCAGTGCTGCACCGGCCTGATCAGATACACACGCTGCTCGCTGCCGACTGGCCGGCCACGCTGCCGGTCTACCTGAAGCTTGACACCGGCATGCACCGGCTGGGTTTCGCTGCCGTCGGGCTGGCCGCCGCCCGCGCCGCGCTGGCCGGCAGGGTGGCCGACATTACCCTGATGACGCACTTTGCCGACGCCGATGGTCCGCGCGGCGTTGACTGGCAGCTCAAGCGCTTTGCCGCGCTGACTGCCGGCATGGAGTTGCCGCGCTCCCTGGCCAACTCGGCCGCGCTGCTGCGCTACCCGCACGCACTGGGCGACTGGGCGCGTCCCGGCATCATGCTGTATGGCGGCTCGCCGTTTCCGCAACTGAAATCAGCCGCCGAACTCGACCTCCAGCCGGTGATGACCCTGCAAAGCGAGATCATCGCCGTGCAGACGCTGGCGGTCGGGGACAGCGTTGGCTATGGCTGTACCTTTACCGCTGACCGTCCCATGCGTGTCGGCGTCGTCGCCTGCGGCTATGCCGACGGCTATCCGCGCCACGCACCAACCGGCACCCCCGTGCTGGTGGATGGCATCCGCACGCGCACCCTCGGCCGCGTGTCGATGGACAAGCTCTGCGTAGACCTAACCGACCTGCCCGCAAAAGTCGGCGCTGGCGGGAAGGCGGCAAATGAAGTGGTCACCGGGACGACGGTGACCCTGTGGGGCCGGACAGGGGAAACCGTGCTGCCCGCCGACGAAGTGGCCACGGCTGCCGGCACCATCAGCTATGAACTGTTCTGCGCTCTCGCAGCACGAGTTAGTGTGCTAGATTGACTTGCATACTTATGGAGACTTCGCATGAACCCTCTTGACCGAATTACTTTCGACGCCGCGCAATGCGGCGGTCGGCCGTGCATTCGGCATCTGCGCATCCGGGTCAAGGATGTGCTGGATTTGCTTGCCGCAGGCGCGTCACACGAAGAAATCCTGACTGATTATCCTTACCTCGAGCCAGAGGATATTTCGGCGGTGCTGGCATATGCGGCAGCCCAGGTTGATCACCTCATATTGAGAGCTGCCTGAGCTTGAAGTTCATCGTCGATGCCCAGTTGCCACCCGCGCTGGCACGCATGCTGACTGCGCTGGGACATGAGGCCGAACATGCCCATGATTTTGGTGGTGACGGTGTCCCGGACGGCAGTATCTGGCAGCGGGCGCAACAGCATGGCGCCGTAATTCTGACCAAGGATGAAGATTTTCTCTTGCGTCACCAATCCAGAGTTCAAGGTCCGCCCGTTATCTGGATTCGCTGGGGCAACACACGCAAGCAGCCGCTGCTTGAGAAGTTCGATACCTTGCTCCCCGCTATTCTTGCCGCTCTCGACCGTGGCGAAACCCTGGTCGAGCTGATCTGACATGGTCAAACCCAAATCGATCTATTCCTGCACCGAATGCGGCGCCAGCGCGCCCAAATGGCAGGGCCAATGCCCCGGTTGTGCGCAGTGGAACACGCTGGTGGAAGCCGTCGCTGAAATAGCGACGTCGACGGCCAAGCGCTTCGGCGCCAACTTTGCGCCGCTGGCGGCCAGCAGCAAACCGCAGGATCTGGCTACCATCCGCCCGCGCGAGGAACCACGGCTGGCCACCGGCGTCGAGGAGTTCGACCGCGTGCTCGGCGGCGGCCTGGTTGCCGGCGGGGTGGTGCTGATCGGCGGCGATCCGGGCATCGGCAAATCGACGCTGTTGCTGCAGGCCCTGGCGCGACTCGCCGAAGCCGGCCAGCCGGTGCTGTACGTCTCGGGGGAAGAATCCGGCGAGCAGATTGCCCTGCGCGCCAATCGGCTGCAACTCCCCGCCGCCGGGCTGCGCCTGCTGGCCGAGATCAACCTTGAAAAAATCATCGCCACCTTGCAGGACGAAAAACCGCTGGTCGCGGTGATCGACTCGATCCAGACGCTCTGGTCCGACGCCCTGCAATCGGCCCCCGGTTCGGTGGCGCAGGTGCGCGAATGCGCGGCGCAATTGACGCGCTTCGCCAAGCAGACCGGCGTCTGCATCATCCT
>JAUXNZ010000020.1 GCA_030682595.1 Rhodocyclaceae bacterium
GCCATGGTGTGCATTTCCATCTGCGACAAGATCACGCCGGGCATGCTGATGGCCAGCCTGCGCCTCATGATCCCGACCGTGTTCGTCTCCGGCGGACCGAGGGAGGCGGGCAAGGTGAAATGGGGCGGCAAGATCATTCCCGTCGATCTGGTCGATGCCATGGTCAAGGGCGCCGACAGCACGGTGACGGACAAGGAGTCTGATTCCTACGAGCGCTCCGCCTGCCCGACCTGCGGTTCCTGCTCCGGCATGTTCACCGCCAATTCGATGAACTGCCTGACCGAGGCGCTGGGCCTGTCGCTGCCCGGCAACGGCTCGGTGCTCGCCACCCACGCCGATCGCAAGATGCTGTTCCTCAAGGCCGGCCAACTGATCGTCGAATTGTGCCAGCGCTATTACGGGCAGGACGACGCCTCGGTCCTGCCGCGTGGTATTGCCAGCTTCGCGGCCTTCGAGAATGCGGTGAGCCTCGACGTCGCCATGGGCGGCTCGACCAACACGGTATTGCACCTGCTGGCCGCGGCGCATGAGGCGCAGGTCGATTTCACCATGAAGGACATCGATCGCATTTCGCGCCGCGTGCCCTGCCTGTCGAAAGTGGCGCCGGCCAAGTCGGACGTCCATATGGAAGACGTGCATCGCGCCGGCGGCATCATGGCCATCCTCGGCGAGCTGGATCGCGCCGGGCTGCTGAATCGCGACTGCCCCACGGTGCTCTACCCGACCCTGGGCGAGGCGCTGGACTGCTGCGACGTCAAACGCAACAGCAGCAAGAAGGTGCATGACTTCTACCGCGCGGCGCCCGGCGGCGTGCCGAGCCAGACCGCGTTCTCGCAGTCGCGCCGCTACCCGACGCTCGACCTCGACCGCGCGGGCGGCGTGATCCGCGACAAGGCACACGCCTTCTCGCAGGATGGCGGCCTCGCCGTCTTGAGCGGCAACATCGCGCGCAACGGCTGCATCGTCAAGACCGCGGGCGTCGATGACAGCATCCTGAAATTTTCCGGCCCGGCGCGGGTGTTCGAGAGCCAGGAAGACGCCGTCACCGCCATCCTCGCCGACGGGATCAAGGCGGGCGACGTGGTGGTGATCCGCTACGAAGGCCCCAAGGGCGGCCCCGGCATGCAGGAAATGCTCTACCCGACCTCGTACCTCAAGACCAAGGGGCTGGGCAAGGCCTGCGCCCTGCTCACCGACGGCCGTTTTTCCGGCGGCACCTCGGGATTAAGCATTGGTCATGTCAGCCCCGAAGCGGCGATGGGCGGCGAGATCGGGCTGGTGGAAGAAGGCGACCTCATCGAAATCGACATCCCCGGCCGGACCATCAACCTCGCCGTGGAAAAGTCGGCGCTGGCGGCACGGCGCGCGGCGATGGAGGCGAAGGGCCCGGGCGAACACGGGGCGTGGAAACCCGTGAATCGCCAGCGCGAGGTGTCGGCGGCGCTGCGCGCCTACGCCGCGCTGACCACCAGCGCCGACACCGGCGCGGTGCGCGACGTGACACAATTGGGCTAGCGCACACTTCTCCACTTCGTATCCCACTACCCATGAGTGACTTTCACGATCTCCATACCGGCCGCCTCTGGTCGGTGATGAGCTGGGAACAACTGACGGGCTTCTGGACGCGCATCGATCCTGCCGCCGGCTGGTATCTGTATGCCGTCGGCGAACCCGTGCCAGGAGCACCCGCCGCGGCCGGGCAAGTCAGCGCCTTCATTGCGCAGATGGACGCCCTGCTCCGCAAGGAGCACCAGCACGATTATTGCGGCATCGTCTATGCCGATCAGCTTGATGCGCCGAATTTCATAAAAATCTTCGACCCGAACAACCTCGGCGTATCCTGCGGGTTTTCCGATAACCCGCCGCTGCCGGGCTGGATCCTCTGCCGCGTGCCGCCAGAGGATCTCCAGCCTGATGCGCCGTTGCCGGAAGGGCGCAAGCGCTGGTGGCGGGCGCTGTTTGGATAAGAAGCAAACAAAGGGGAAATCATGAAGAAGGCAGCAGTCAGCAAACCCAAGACCGGCGTCAAAGCTGGCGCCGTAAAACCCGTCAAAAGTCTCGTCGCCAAACCCAAAACGGTAACGGCGAGAAAGCCTTCCGCAACAAAAACGGTACAGGCCACCGGCCAGGTCTTGAGCGAACTGAAACAGCTGGCCAGGGAACTCAACCAGGCGGCCAAGGGCCTGGGCAAGCGCTCGGCAAGCACCCACCCGAAAGAAGTCTCATCCATCCTCGTTAACGTCGAGCGCATGACCGCCGAGGCGGCCACCAAGTCGTTGGTCGAAGCCGAGTCCGCCAAGCAACTGGTGAACGAGGCGCTCGCCTCGCTCGGCAAGGACTGGAATCGTCGGGAACTCGATAATGCGTTAAAAGGCGTCGGCAACCACCTCACCAATATCATCGTCGCCCAGGAATTTCAGGACCTGGCCGGTCAGGCACTGCGCAAGGCCGTGAAGGCACTGGTCGGGGCGATTATCGTTGTCGAAGGCGGCGGCTCCACCGAGGAACAGCGCCTGTCGCAACTTGATGTCGACTCCCTGCTGAAAGACCTCATGCCCTGATCGGGCATAGTTGACTGTTTTAATCGGGTATAGTCGGGTTTCCACTTCGGAGACCCGACATGAACGGAAGCCCGCAGCACCCCGTCAACCGACTGGCTGCCGAGACCTCCCCCTATCTGCTGCAGCACGCCGCCAACCCCGTCGACTGGCTACCCTGGGGTGAGGAAGCGCTTGCCCATGCGCGCAGCCAGGACAAGCCGATCCTGCTGTCCATCGGTTACTCCGCCTGCCACTGGTGCCACGTCATGGCCCACGAATCTTTTGAAGATGCCGAGGTGGCGGCCGTGATGAATGCGCTGTTCGTCAATATCAAGGTCGACCGCGAGGAGCGGCCCGACCTCGACCAGATTTACCAGAGCGCGCACCAGATGCTGACCGGCCGCCACGGCGGCTGGCCGTTGACGATGTTTCTCGCGCCCGACGGCACGCCATTTTTCGGCGGCACCTATTTCCCGAAAGAGGCGCGATACGGCCTGCCCGGCTTTGTCGGGTTGTGCCGGCAGGTTGCCGAGATCTGGCGCACCCGCCGTGACGATGTCGCAACGCAGAACAACGAATTGCGCCGCGCGCTGGCGCAGCAAACCACGACGGCCGCCGCCCCGGCCCGGCTGGATGCCGCGCCCATCGCCGCGTTACGCGCCACGCTGCTGGACAACTTCGACCCTGACTGGGGCGGCTTCGGCGGCGCGCCGAAATTTCCACATCCGACCGACCTGGCCTTTCTGCTGAGTCGGCCCAACGACCCGGCGGCCCACGAAGCAGTGCTATTGACCCTGCGCCGGATGGCGGCGGGCGGCATTTACGACCAGCTCGGCGGCGGCTTCTGCCGCTACAGCGTCGATGAACAATGGGAAATTCCGCATTTCGAAAAGATGCTGTATGACAATGGCCCGCTGCTCGGCCTCTACGCCGACGCCTGGAGCGCCACCGACGCGCCCGAGTTTCGGCGCGTGGCGGAGGCAACTGCCGCCTGGACAATCCGCGAGATGACGGCACCCACCGGCGCCTTTTATTCATCCATCGATGCCGATTCCGAGGGGGAGGAGGGCAAGTTTTACGTCTGGGATCGCGCGGAAATCGAAGGTCTGCTGACGCCGCAAGAGTCGGCGCTGGCGGGACGGCACTGGGGATTGGACGAGCCGCCAAATTTCGAGAACCAGCACTGGCACCTCAAAGTAGCCGCGGCGCCAGGGGTAGCCGCGGTGCCGGGGGGCGCCACGGCGCTGGGCGAGGACGAAGCCAACCTGCTCGAATCGGCGCGCGCCAAGCTCTTTGCCGTGCGTGAGCAGCGCATTCGCCCCGGCCTGGACGACAAGACGCTGACCGCCTGGAACGCCCTGATGATCGAAGGGCTGGCGCACGCGGCGCGCCGCTTCGACCGACCGGACTGGCTGGCCACGGCGCGTGGCGCACTCACATATCTGCGGCAGACGCATTGGCAAAATGGCCGCCTGCTGGCAACTTCGCGGCAGGGGCAGGCCCACCTGCCCGCCTATCTCGACGACTACGCCTACCTCATCGCCGCGCTGCTGGAATTGCTGCAGGCCGAGTTTAATGCCGAAGACCTCGACTTTGCCCGGGCACTTGCCGACGCTCTGCTGGAACATTTCGAGGATCGCGCGGCGGGCGGTTTCTTCTTCACCGCCCACGATCACGAAACCCTGATTCACCGCCCCAGGACCTGTCACGACAGCGCCATGCCGTCCGGCAATGGTGTCGCCGCACTGGCCTTGGTGCGCCTCGGTCATCTGCTCGGCGAAACGCGCTATCTCGATGCGGCGCGCCGCACGCTCGAGGCTTTCTGGTTGCAGATCGAACGTCAGCCGGGCGGTTGCGCGACCCTGCTGCAAGCCCTGGACGAGGTCATTACTCCGCCGACCGTGGTCATTCTGCGCGGACCGGCCGGCGAACTGCCGGACTGGCAACGTCGCCTCGCCCGACGGCATCGGGTCATCACGCTGGCCATGCCCAACGGCCTGACCGGGTTGCCGCCCGCGCTTGCCAAACCGGAAACACCACAGGTCAACGCCTGGGTTTGCCAGGGCGTTATCTGCCTTGCGCCATTGGCGAATTTCGCTGAACTTGAAGCCATTTGCAAGCCAGTGGATTTCCGCTAGACTAAACTCTAAATTTTTTTGAAAACAACAACCCAACCCTTGAGAGGACTACCATGAAACTGATTGTTAGCGCATTCATCGCTGCCGGCGTGCTGGCTTCCGCCCCCGCCATGGCCAACCTGGATCTGGCCAAGAAGAGCAACTGCATGGCCTGCCACCTGGTCGACAAGAAACTGGTCGGCCCGGCCTATCAGGATGTCGCCAAGAAGTACGCCGGCAACAAGGATGCCGTTGCTCTGCTGTCCGGGCACGTGAAGAAGGGCAGCAAGGATGTCTGGGGCCCGGTGCCGATGCCGCCGAACGCTGCCGTCAAGGACGCCGACATTGAAACCCTCGTCAAATGGATTCTGGCCGGCGCCAAGTAATCCGGCCGCTGGCGGCGATTGACAGCGCCTGCGGCAGTTGCCAGAATCGGCGGCTGCAAAAATTCAAGTAAGAATAAATCTCACCGAATGACTTTGTTCAACCCCACCGCAATCACCCCCCTGGAGAAACGCATGAACGTTCCTGTCAAAGTTCTGTCCCTGTCTGTTGCCGCCGCCGTCCTGATGATGGGTTGCGGCAAAAAAGAAGAAGCCCCTGCGCCGCAGGCTGCCGCTCCGGCTGCTCCTGCCGTTGTCGTTGTCAAAATCGGCCACGTCGGACCGCTGACGGGTGGCATCGCCCACCTGGGCAAGGACAATGAAAACGGCGCACGCCTGGCGATCGAAGAAGCCAATGCCGAAGGGATCAAGATTGGTGGCAACCCGATCAAGTTCGAGCTGGTGGCTGAAGATGACCAGGCCGACCCGAAGATCGGCAACACGGTTGCTCAAAAGCTTGTTGATGCCAAGGTCGCCGGCGTGGTCGGCCACCTGAACTCCGGCACGACGATTCCCGCCTCGGCCATCTACAACCAGGCCGGCCTGCCGATGATCTCCGGTTCCGCCACCAACCCGGCGTTGACCGGTCAGGGCTTCAATACGGTGTTTCGCGTCGTCGGCCGTGACGACCAGCAGGGCCCGGCTGTCGCCAATTACCTGATTGCCAACGCCAAGCCGAAGACCGCCGCCGTCATTGACGACGCCACCGCCTACGGCGAAGGCCTCGCCAACGAAGTCGAGAAGGCACTCAAGGCCGCCGGTGTCACGGTGCTGCCGCGCGAGAAGGGCACCGACAAGACGGTTGACTGGAAGGCCATCCTGACCAAGGTCAAGGGCAAGAAGCCCGATGTCGTCTTCTACGGCGGCATGGACGCCACTGGCGGCCCGCTGCTGAAGCAGGCGCGCGAACTGAAGCTCGGCTCGGTGTTTGCCTTTGGCGACGGCGCCTGTACCGACAAAATGGGAGAACTCGCCGGCGCGGCCGCCGAGGGTCTGGTCTGCTCACAGGCCGGCATTCCCGTGCAGGCGTCGGGCAAGAAGTTCCTCGATGGCTACAAGGCCAAGTTCAATATCGACCCGATTCTCTACTCGCCCTTCACCTATGACGCTGCCAAACTCCTGATCGCCGCGATGCAGAAGGCCGACTCGGCCGATCCGGCCAAGTACCTGCCAGCACTGGCCGCCAGCGACTACAACGGCGCTTCCGGCAACATCCAGTTTGATGCGGTGGGCGATCGCAAGGACGCCGAGATGACCATCTTCACCATGAAGGAAGGCAAGGTCACGCCGCTCGCCATCATCAAGGGCGGCAAGTCGCTCACGCTCGACGAGTATGCTGCCCTGAGCGCTCCCGCACCGGCTGCTGCACCCGCCGAGCCGGCCGCGGCGCCCGCAGCTCCCGCGCAGAAGTAATCATTACGCAGCATCACGGCAACGACACCCCCGGGTGTCGTTGCCGTTTATTACTTTCGTGTATCATGCGCGCCCGTGGAAATCTTCGTCCAGCAAGTCATTAACGGTCTGACCGCCGGTAGCGTCTATGCCCTCGTGGCATTGGGCTACACGATGGTGTATGGCATCATCCAGCTGATCAACTTCGCGCACGGCGAGGTGGTGATGATCGGCGGCATGGTCGCGCTCACCGTCATCACCACACTGGTCGGCATGGGCTTGCCCTTGCCGCCGATCGTGCTGGTCCTGGCCGGCATACTCGCCGCCATCCCCATCTGCATGGCCCTTGGTTATCTCCTCGAGCGCGCCGCCTACCGGCCGCTGCGCCACGCGCCGCGTCTGGCCCCCCTGATTACCGCCATCGGCATGTCAATGGTGCTGCAACAGGTGGCCTTGCTGATCTGGGGCCGCGACCCGAAGGCCTTCCCGCAGATCATGGAAAACCAGAGTTTCATCATCGCCGGCGCTTCAATCACCTCGGTGCAGATTGCCATCATCCTGATGTCGGTGCTGATCATGGCGACCCTCACCTGGTTTGTTTACCGTACGCGCTTCGGCATTGCCATCCGCGCCACCGCCGAAAATGTGAATGTTGCAGCCCTGATGGGTGTCGACGCCAATCGCACCATCGCCGCCACCTTCGTCATCGGCGCGGGCCTGGCCGCCGTGGCCGGCGTGATGTACGGCACCTATTACGGCATCACCCACTACACGATGGGCTTCATGCTCGGCCTGAAGGCGTTTTCCGCGGCGGTGCTGGGCGGCATCGGCAACCTCGCCGGTGCGATGCTGGGCGGCATTTTGCTGGGCTTGGTCGAGGCGCTCGGCGCCGGCTACATTGGCGAATTCACCGATTTGTGCCGCTGGCCGCTGGTCGACGGCCTGCTCGTCGAACGCTGCGCCAACGGCGGTCATGTGGTGCTCTTCGGCAGCAACTACCAGGACGTGTTCGCCTTCATGGTGCTGATCCTGGTGCTGGTTTTCCGGCCTTCCGGCCTGCTTGGCGAGCGCGTCTCGGAAAGAGCATGAATACAAGAAAATGGATTGGCCTGGCGCTGGTCGCGCTGGCGCTCCTGGCCTTGCCGCTGGTGCTGACGAGCGTCGGCACGGCCTGGGTGCGCATTACCAATCTGGCGATCCTCTTCGTCTTTCTTGCGCTGGGGCTGAACATCGTCGTCGGCATGGCCGGGCTGCTCGATCTGGGCTATATCGCGTTTTTTGCTGTCGGCGCCTATGTCTATGCGCTGCTTGCCTCGCCGCACTTTGGCCTGCACCTGCCGTTCTGGGTCATTCTGCCGCTTGGCGCACTGTTTGCCGGCATGGCCGGCGCCATTCTCGGCGCGCCCACCCTGCGGCTGCGCGGCGACTATCTCGCCATCGTCACGCTGGGTTTCGGCGAGATCGTGCGCATTTTTCTGAACAACCTGTCGCAGCCCTTCAACATCACCAACGGCCCCAAGGGCATCACGCGCATCGACGGCCTGAATATTGCCGGCATGGATTTTGTAAACACCCACACGCTGTTGGGCATCCCTTTCACCGGCCCGGCCAAGTATTACTACGTGCTGCTGCTCCTGTTGTTGCTGGTCATCGTCGTCAATCTGCGTCTGCAAAAGTCGCGCATCGGCCGGGCCTGGGTCGCCATCCGCGAGGATGAACTTGCCGCCAAGGCAGCCGGCATCAATACCCGCAACATGAAGCTGTTAGCCTTCGCCATGGGCGCCACCTTCGGCGGTATTGCCGGTGGCATGTTTTCCGCCATGCAGGGTTTCGTCAGCCCCGAGAGCTTCATCCTGCACGAGTCGATTCTGGTGCTGGCGATGGTGGTGCTGGGCGGCATGGGCAATGTCTGGGGTGTGATCGCCGGGGCGATGCTGCTTTCCTTCGTCCCGGAATTGTTACGCTACACAGTCGATCCGGTGCAGCAAATGCTGTTCGGCAAACTGTTGATCGATCCCGAAGTGCTGCGCATGCTGATCTTCGGTGCCGCACTGGTGTTGACGATGCGCTTTCGTCCCGCCGGCCTGTGGCCCGAATCGCGCCACAAGCTTGAAATGAGCGAGAACCGTTCATGAGTGTGGTGTTGCTGGAAGCGCGCAACATCGGCAAACGTTTTGGCGGCGTGCAGGCCCTGAAGGATGTTTCGCTGACCATCCGCGCCCAGGAGATTTACGGCCTGATCGGCCCGAACGGCGCCGGCAAGACCACTTTCTTCAATGTGATGACCGGGCTCTACCCGCGGGATGGCGGCGAAGTGTTGTTTGGCGGCGTCCCGCTCAAACTCGACACGCCCTACCTTGTCGCCCAGGCCGGCATCGCCCGCACCTTCCAGAACATTCGCCTGTTCGGCAACATGACGGCGATCGAGAACGTCATGGTCGGCCGCCATGTGCGCACTCACGTCGGCGTGTTCGGCGCGATTTTGCGCACGCCGGGCCAGCGCGCCGAAGAAGCCGCGATCCGCCGGCGCGCCGAGGAGTTGCTGCACTACGTCGGCATTCCCCATCGCGCCAACGATCTGGCGCGCAACCTGTCCTATGGCGACCAGCGCCGGCTTGAAATCGCCCGCGCCCTGGCCACCGAACCGCAACTGCTGGCGCTCGACGAGCCCGCCGCCGGCATGAACGCCACCGAAACCGTCGCCCTGCGCAAACTGATCGAGGGCCTGCGCGCCGACGGCCTGACGGTGCTGTTGATCGAACACGACGTCAAGCTCGTGATGGGCCTGTGCGACCGCGTCGCCGTGCTCGATTACGGCGTAAAGATTGCCGAGGACGTGCCCGGGGTTGTGCAGAAAGATCCCAAGGTGATCGAGGCTTATCTCGGGGCCGGCGGTGACTGAAAAACTAACGCCGGAGCGCTACGCCATGTTGCAAGCGGTCAATCTCGATGTGCATTACGGCGGCATTGCCGCGGTGCGTGGCATCTCCTTCGCTGTCGAGAAAGGCGAGCTGGTCTGCCTGATCGGCGCCAACGGCGCGGGCAAGACCTCGACGCTCAAGGCGATCGCCCGCATGATCCCGTCATCCGGCGAAATTCACTACCGCGACATGCGGCTGGACAATCTCCCCAGCCATGACCTGATCCGTCACGGCCTGGCGCTGGTGCCCGAAGGGCGCGGCATTTTCGCCCGGCTGACGGTTGCCGAAAACCTCACCATGGGCGCCTATCACCGCAATGACAAGGCCGAGATCGGCCTCGACCTGCAACGCATCTTCGAGATGTTGCCGCGCCTCAAGGAGCGTGCCGCCCAGGTGGCCGGCACCCTGTCGGGCGGCGAGCAGCAAATGCTCGCCATCGGTCGCGCCCTGATGGGACGCCCCCAACTCCTGCTGCTCGACGAACCCTCGATGGGCCTGGCGCCGCTGATGGTCGAAAAAGTCTTCGAGGTGATCCGCGCCGTCGCCGCCGAAGGCGTAACGATTTTCCTCGTCGAACAGAACGCCCGGCTCGCCCTGCAAACCTGTGCACGCGGCTATGTGATGGAAAGCGGCGAGATCACACTGGCCGACACGGCGGCCAATCTGCTCGCCGACCCGCGTGTGCGAGCAGCGTATCTGGGCGAGTGAGCAAGCGTCTGGCTTTGTTCAGCCAGACGGACAATCGAAGCATCGGGGGCGCTCCCCCCGTTTTTTTTGGCATAATGCTTCAACACTTCTGGAAATAACGAAACGATGACCCCTGCCACCGCTGTCGATGCCCTGGCCGCCCTTGCCCAGGAAACTCGCCTGAACGTCTTTCGCCTGCTGGTGACGGCCGGGCCGGCCGGCTTGGCGGCGGGCGAGGTCGGCGCGCAACTGGGCATACCCGCCAATACCCTGTCTTTTCATCTGAAAACGCTGTCACAAGCCGGCCTGGTCGTCTCGCGTCAGGAGGGGCGGTTCATTTTCTATGCGTCCAATTACCCGGCGATGGATGACCTGATTGCCTTTCTGACCGACAACTGCTGCAGTGGCGGCCAGTGCCTGCCCAAGGCGGATGCCGTATCTACCGTGACCAAGCGTCGCGCCGGGAGCCTGGCGTAAGCAATGAGCGGCCGCAAATTCATCGCATGGATCGGCGTTGCGGCCGCCTGGCTGTTACTGGCGGGCACGGCGCTCGCCCAGACGCATCAGGCGCCGTGGGTCGAGCAGGGCGCCGACGGCGAAACGCGGGTCCATCTGTGGTTTTTCTGGGCGGAAACCTGCCCGCACTGCCAGGCCGTGCACCCCTTTGTCGAGGCCATTGCGCGCGAGCGGCCGTGGGTGGTGCTGCATTCCCTGGAAGTCTCGCGCGACCGCGAAAACTCCAGGCGCTTCGACGCAATGGCCGAGGCCATCGGCCAGCGCGCCGAGGCGGTGCCGACGCTTATGTACTGCGGAATGATGGAGGTGGGTTGGGACTCGGACGCAAGCTCGGGCGCACGGCTGCTGCGCCAGCTCGACGAATGCCGCAAGCGGGGCGGCGTACCGTCTTCCCCGTCGTCCAATGCCGGCGCCAGCCCGATCGAGCTTCCGCTGGTCGGCACGGTCGATCCGGCTGCGCTGTCGCTGCCGCTGTTCACACTGGTCATCGCCAGCCTGGACGCCTTCAACCCCTGCGCCTTCTTCGTGCTGCTCTTTCTGCTGAGCCTGCTCGCGCATCAAAAGGATCGCCGCCGCATGCTGACGGTGAGCGGCGTATTCATCCTGACGTCGGGGCTCATGTATTTCGCCTTCATGGCTGCCTGGCTCAATGTCTTCCAGATGCTCGGCGCGCTGACCTGGATCACGCTGGCGGCGGGCCTTCTCGCCATCGGTGTCGGCGCCATCAACGTCAAGGATTTCTTCGCGTTCGAGAAGGGCATCACGCTCTCCATCCCCGAGTCGGCGAAACCGCACATCTACCGGCGGGCGCGGGCCATCCTGCAATCCGGGAACGGCTTGGCGATGCTCGCGGCCACCGTGTTCCTCGCTGTGGCCGCCAACTTCTACGAGCTGCTGTGCACGGCGGGTTTCCCGATGGTCTATACGCGCATCCTCACCCTGCACGAGCCCTCCGTGACTGCCCGCTACGCCTGGCTGGCCCTCTACAACGTCATTTACGTCGTGCCGCTGGCGCTGATCGTGCTGGCCTTCGTCGGCACGCTTGCGGCACACAAGATGACGGAGCGCGAAGGTCGGCTGCTCAAGCTGATGTCCGGCGTCATGATGCTGGAACTGGGCCTCGTGCTCGCCTTCGTTCCCGCCTGGATCAACAATCTCGCGGTGACGGCGGGGCTGGTCGGCATCGCGCTGCTCGTCACCTTCATCGCGGCGCGGCTGACGCGCACGGAGGCACTGCAATGAAACGTTTCCCCGGGGCGCTGCTGCCCGGTTGCGGTATTTACCTCGTCTTGACGCTGGTCCAGTCCCATGCTTTCCATTACTGAAAGGAGTCTTCCATGAAAAATGTCAAAGTTCTCGGCACCGGCTGCGCCAACTGCCAGAACACTTACAAGCTGGTCACGGAAGTCGCGCAGGCCAAGGGTGAGGCCATCGAACTGGAAAAGGTCGAAGACCTGCAGAAGATCATGGGCTATGGCGTGATGAGCACGCCGGGCGTGGTGATCGACGGCAAGGTCGTGCATGCCGGCGGCGTGCCGGCGCGCAGCAAGGTCGAGGGGTGGTTCGCATGACGATCAACATCCTCGTGCTCTGCACCGGCAACTCGGCGCGCTCGATCCTCGGCGAGATGCTCTTCAACCACCTCGGCAAGGGCCGCGTGAAAGCGTATTCGGCCGGCAGCCAGCCGGCGGGGAAGGTGAATCCGGTCGCCATCGAGACCCTGCAGAAGCATGGCATTCCCTGTGAGGGGGCGCGCAGCAAGTCGTGGGACGAGTTTGCCAAAGGTGCCGTCCAAAAAGAGAATGCGGAAACGGCTGGTGCCGTTCCGCGGGCGCCGACTTTCCACTACATCTTCACGGTCTGCGGCAACGCGGCGCAGGAAGTCTGTCCGGTCTGGCCCGGCCATCCGACCACGGCGCACTGGGGCATCGACGACCCGGCCCACGTCGAGCCGCTGGAGGCGCGGCGGGAAGCCTTCGAAAAGGCCTACCAGGAACTCCGGGCGCGCGTCGCGGCCTTCCTCGCGCTGCCGCTCGAAGGCATGAGCCCGGAGGAAGCCAATTTCGCCGCGCGCCACATCCACGCCCGGCAGTCAGGGAACACAGGGAACACAGGGGCCTGACATGAGCGCCCAATGCGAAGTCACCGCCAAGGCTGCCGCCGGCGCGCCGATGAATTTTTTCGAGCGTTGGCTGACGCTCTGGGTGTTCATCTGCATCGTCGTCGGCATCGGCCTCGGCCAGTGGTTCCCGGCCCCCTTCCAGGCGCTCGGTCGCATGGAGGTGGCAAACGTCAACCTGCCGGTCGGCCTGCTGATCTGGATCATGATCATCCCGATGCTGATCAAGGTCGACTTCGGCGCGCTCGCCGAAGTGAAAACCCATGTGAAGGGGATCGGCGTCACACTGATCGTGAACTGGCTGGTCAAGCCGTTCTCGATGGCGCTCCTGGCGTGGATCTTCATCCGCCATCTGTTCGCGCCGTATCTGCCGGCCGACCAGATCGACAGCTACATCGCCGGCCTGATCCTGCTGGCCGCCGCGCCCTGCACGGCAATGGTGTTCGTCTGGAGCCGCCTGACCAACGGCGACCCGCTGTTCACGCTCTCGCAGGTCGCCCTCAACGACACGATCATGATCTTCGCCTTCGCGCCCATTGTCGGCGTGCTGCTCGGCATCTCGGCGATCATCGTGCCGTGGGACACGCTGGTGACTTCCGTGGTGCTCTACATCGTCATTCCGCTGATCCTCGCGCAGCTCCTGCGCAAGGCGCTGCTGAAAAAGGGGCAGGCGTACTTCGACGCCGCGATGGCGAAGATCGGTCCCTGGTCGATCACGGCCCTGCTCGCCACGCTGGTGCTGCTGTTCGCCTTTCAGGGCCAGGCCATCATCGAGCAGCCGCTGATCATCGCGCTGCTCGCCGTGCCGATCCTGATCCAGGTGTTCTTCAACTCCAGCCTCGCCTACTGGCTCAACCGGCAGGTCGGCGAGAAGCACTCCGTCGCCTGCCCCTCAGCGCTGATCGGCGCCAGCAATTTCTTCGAACTGGCCGTCGCCGCCGCCATATCACTGTTCGGCTTCGAGTCGGGCGCGGCGCTCGCCACCGTGGTCGGCGTGCTGATCGAAGTACCGGTGATGCTGCTGGTCGTCAAGGTGGTGAATGCCACGAAACCCTGGTATGAAAGGAAGGAAACCGCATGAGCAACGCCACGCCGCTGCACCCATCGATCATCGCGCTGGTCTCATTGGCCGCGAACATCGCCGCCAACCATCCGAAGAAAGGCCTGTGCCAGATCGAAAGGCTGCGCGGCTATGGCGTGACCGACGCGCAGATCGACATGGTGGTCGACATCGCCCGTCACCTGCGCGACGAAGCCGGGCAGATGCTTGACGCCCAATTTAACGACGAAGCAAAGCTTGCCGTTCCGCCAGTCCCACAACAGGGATTCCCTTTGGTCACGCCGACTGCCAACGCCTGCTGCGCCCCGAGCGAACCCACCGAGCCGGGCGCGGCCTGCGGCTGCACGCCAACGGCCAATGGCAACGCCTGCTGCTGAGTGGCCATGCGCTGCATCGACGACGCCTGGGACGCCCACGAGAACGAACTGCGCCGTTTCCTGCGCCATCGGGCCGGCTCCGATGCCGAAGGCGACGACCTGTTGCAGGAAGTCTTCCTGCGCGCGCTGCGCCAGAAAAACGGCCTGTGCGGCATCGACAATCCGCGTGCCTGGCTGTTTCATGCCGCGCGCAACCTGCTGATCGACCGGCTGCGACTCAGCAAGGATCAGGTGCCGTTGCCCGAAGACCTGGTTGCCGAACCCTCCGCGGCACCTCCCCCGGTGGATGGGCTGACGCAATGCCTGCCGCGCGTCTTGTCCGAACTCTCGGCCCAGGATCGCGAGGCCATCACCCGGTGCGACATCGAAGGCATGACGCAGCAGGATTTTGCCAAGCTGAAAGGCATTACGCTGCCCGGCGCCAAGTCGCGCGTGCAACGCGCGCGGACGCGGCTCAAGGCGCGCATGACCGAAGTTTGCCGGGTCAGCTTCGAGGCGACCGGCGAGGTCGCCGGCTTCGTGCCGCGGCCGCCGTTGGCATAGCTGCCGTCCCCATGTTGGCCGCGGTCCGGCTTTGCCGTCCACTATGTTGGCGGCGGTCCCGCTTCGCCGTCCCCATGTGGCGGCAGTCCCGCTTCGCCGTCCCCATGTGGCGGCGGTCCCGCTACGCCGTCCCGCCAGCGCCGACTTTCAGTCCTTGACGCAGCCCGCGCAAAACGGCGTCGCCGGATCGGCGGCCAGCCGCAGCGTCTCGATCTCGTCCCCGCAGCGGCAGCACTCGCCGTAAGTGCCGGCGGCGACGCGATCCAGCGCCGCCGCGGTCTTGCGGATTTCGGTGCGCAGGCGTTCGGCGAGGCTGGCCGCCATCGCCTGTTGCTGCATGGCATCCATGCGCGACAGGCGGCCCTGCGCGGTCTGGTCGAGTTCCACCGGCGCGGCCGCCGCTGCCGTGCGCGTCAGTTCCTCGCGCAGCTTGTCCAGACGGTTTTCCAGCAGGGTGCGCGGATCACTCATCGCATCAACAAGGTCGGAATGCCCGACGAGCAGAGCATGGTGTTGGTCATGCAGCCGAACAGCAGGCTGCGCAAGGGCGAATGCGCATAGGCGCCCATCACCAGCAGGTCGATGTCCCGCTCCTCGATGGTGCGGGCGATGACGCCACCGACCTCGCCGGGAATCAGCAGGGGCACGACTTCGCGGCCCGCCGCTGCCAGCTTCTCCTCTGCCCAGGCCATTTGCTTCGGGTTGTCACGCTTTTCCTGCCCGGCCATCAGCACATGAATCGCCTGTCCGTCGAACAATGGGCTGGCGGCGACATACTCGACGGCCCGGCGCGTCAGGCTGCCGCCGTCGAAGGCGATCATCGCCCGGCGCGGTTCGCGGAAGTCGTCGGTAACGCTGAGGATCGGCGTGCGCAGGGCGCGCACCACGTTTTCGACGTTGCGGCCGAGCTTGCGCGGCGCCGTCTCCGAGCTTTCGCCGCGTCGGCCCCAGACGAACAGTTCGACCTCGGCTTCGAGGCCGACCAGGGTTTCCTCCAGTTCGCCATGCCGCTGCTTCATGTCGGGCGCGACGCCGGCGGCGGCCAGCGCGCGTTCGCGCAGGCGGTTGAGGAAGAGGCGGCCGCTTTCGTGGGCGGCGTGCGCTTTTTGGGCATCGGCATCGCTCAACTGCTTGAGCAGCACTTCCTGGGCGTTGAAGCCGATGGCGCCGCTGTGATCCTCGCCCGAGCCGATTTCAGGATGGTGGTCGATGACGTGCAGGAACTTGAGCGGCGCCTTGAGACGCTGCGCGGCCCAGATGGCGTAGTCGGCGACGTGGTCGGCGAAATGCGAGCGGTCGACACAGGCGAGTACTTTCTTGTCCATTTCCATGTTGCGATCCTTTTGCCCCTTGAGGGGAGAACGCCGCGAAGCGGTGTTTTCGGGGTGGGCTTTCTTGTCAATGCATCAGTTGCTCGACGGCGTCGGGTTTGTCATGCACGGCGAAACGATCCACCAGCGTGGCGGTTGCCTCGTTCATGCCGATGACCTCGACCTCGGTGTCCTCGCGGCGGAACTTCAGCACCACCTTGTCCAGCGCACTTACCGCCGTCACAT
>JAUXNZ010000021.1 GCA_030682595.1 Rhodocyclaceae bacterium
GAGGGCATCGTCGGTGTCTCACTGTTCATGGGTGGCGAAACCACGACCAACCGGGCTGTCGTGCAAAGTGCCGGCCACGCCTACCGACTGCAGGGGCTGTTACTGAAGGATGAATTCAATCGTGCCGGGGGGCGCCGTGCCGGCACAATGCAAAATTTGTTGCTGCGTTACTCCCAGGCGCTGATTACCCAGATGTCCCAGACCGCAGCCTGCAATCGCCATCACTCGGTGGACCAACAGCTCTGCCGCTGGCTGCTGATGAGCCTGGACCGCTTGCCCGCGAACGAACTGATCATGACGCAGGAGCTGATCGCCAACATGCTCGGCGTGCGCCGGGAGGGCGTCACCGAGGCGGCCGGAAAATTGCATGCGGCCGGCTTGATCGAGTACCACCGCGGCCACATCACCGTGCTCGACCGGGCGGGGCTGGAGGCGCGCGTCTGCGAGTGCTACACGGTAGTCAAGCAGGAGTTCGATCGCCTGCTGCCGGAGGCAATCATTCCGTAATCCGGCTGCCAGGGTTGCGTACCCCTGCGCCTGGCAGGCGGTGTTTTGTGCGTTACCGCCCAGACAACCGCCAGCTTTCTCTGCATGCTGCGATGTGCCCGTCATGGATAGTCATTTTTCCTTGACTTACATCCGGCAGCGGAATTGCGTCGTCACGTCGTGCCGCTTGCCGGGTTTCTTCAACCCCAGGAGAGTTTGCGTGCCGAATACCCGACCTGCCCCGGTAGCCAATCGTCTGCTGGCGGCCTTGCCGCGCAAAGACCGTCAGCATTTTCTGGCGGGCTGCGAGTCAGTCGATCTGCTCCTTGCCGAAGTCCTGGCCGAACCCGGCGAGGTTATTCGCCACGTTTACTTTCCCACCGCAAGCCTTATTTCCCTGGTCACGCTGATCGATGGTCACGCCGGCCTGGAAGCAGGGTTGATCGGCGACGAAGGCATGCTCGGGGTCACCCTGATCCTCGGGGTGGATGTGTCGCCGTTTCATGCCCTGGTGCAGGGGGAAGGCCCGGCGCTACGCATGGACGCGGCGCAGTTTCGCCGCGAGCTCGAACTGAGCCCGGCGTTGCAACGTTTGCTGCAGCGCTACCAATATGTGGAGTTGGGCCAGCTCGCGCAAACCGCCGCCTGCGCCCGCTTCCATGTCGTCGAGGCCCGCCTCGCCCGTTGGCTCTTGATGACGCAGGACCGGGCGCACGCGGACCAGTTTCATGTCACGCACGAATTCCTGGCCTACATGCTGGGCGTGCGCCGCGTCGGTGTTACCAAGGCCGCCACTGCGCTGCAACATCACAATCTGATCAGCTATCGCCGCGGCGCTATCACGGTGCTCGATCGTGCCGGCCTGCAAGCCGCTTCCTGCGGGTGTTATGCGGCCGACAAGGTGACCTATGCCCGCATGATGGGTTAGCGGGGCATTCGGGGGGTCGATTTCCAGACCGGAGTGGAAATGTTTTATTTCATGGAGTGTCCGGCGTAAGTACGACGGCGCACAGAAGGATTTGGTCCAGGAGCCTAACTTCGGTGCTGGCCGACAAACATGCAAAACCCGCTCGACGTCCAATGCGATTGGTCCATTCGGCGATGCGCAACAACTTTCAGGAGACATTCATGAATGCAATGCTTAGAAACGCGTTGGTGCTGGCCGGCGTGGCTATCGCCACGCAAGCGGCTGCACAGATCACTTTTTACGAACGCGAAGGCTTTGCCGGCCGATCTTTTTCCACGAGCAAGCAGGTCGGCAACTTCAATCGCCAGGGCTTCAATGACCGCGCCTCGTCGGTCATGGTGCAGGGTAGCCGTTGGGAGGTTTGCGAAGATGCGCGGTTTCGTGGCCGCTGCGTCGTTTTGCGCCCTGGCTGGTATGGGTCGCTGGCGGCGATGGGCCTGGATAACCGCGTTTCGTCGGCACGGACCCTAAGCCGAAACGCGCACTTCGACGACACGCGTTATGCTCCGGCGCCCCTTCCGGTCTATGACAATCAACGGCGGCGCAATGAACGGCTTTACGAAGCGGACGTGACCTCCATCCGGGCAGTTGTCGGACCACCCGAACAGCGCTGCTGGGTCGAGCGCGAACGTTATGAAACGGGGCGCAGCCCGGCCAATATGCCCGGGGCGATTGCCGGCGCCGTCGTTGGCGGCATTCTTGGTCACCAGGTCGGCGGCGGTAGTGGCAAAGATATTGCCACTGTTGGTGGCGCGGTAGCCGGTGCTGCGGTGGGCGCCAATGTGGGTCGCAACAGCGGCGAGGCGTTCCGCGACGTCCAGCGCTGCGTCAGCGAACCCAGTCAAGCCCGGCCCGAGTACTGGGATGTCACTTACCTTTTCCGCGGCCAGGAGCATCGAGTGCAGATGACCACCATCCCTCGATCCACCATTACAGTCAATCGAAATGGCGAACCCAGGTCCTGAACGGTCCATGGCCCATTTTTCCCACTTTGCAGAATCTGATCATATCCAGGGCGCGCTACAGATAGTCGAATCGTGACTAACACGCAATGGTTTTTGCTTGTGGGTGGACTGTTGCTCGCCAGGGGCCTGACGGCCCCGTTGCTCCAGCGCCTGCCGGTCACTCCGGCCATTGTCTATCTGGCGGTGGGGCTGCTGGTCGGGCCGACGGTGCTCAATCTGTATCACTTCAATCCGCTCAAGCAATCGGCGCTGCTGGAAGTGCTGACCGAGGTGGTTTTACTGATTTCGCTGTTTTCCGCCGGCGTCAAAATGCCCGCACCGGTCAGCTTCGCCCGCTGGCGCGCACCGATTCTGCTGGCATCTGTATCCATGGCGCTCAGCGTCGGGCTGGTCGCCGCCTTTGCCTACACCCTGCTTGGCCTGCCACTGGGCGCGGGCGTCTTGCTGGGCGCAATCCTGGCGCCCACCGATCCGGTATT
>JAUXNZ010000215.1 GCA_030682595.1 Rhodocyclaceae bacterium
AGGCACGGCTTCGGCGCCGACGGTCTCGATCATCTTGTCGAGATATTGCGGATTTTCAAAAGACTCGCCAGCAATACCGTACGGGCGGTTGGCCTGACAGCCGACATAACCGGCGATCTTGACGCCGTCCAGCGGCTTGACGACCGGCGCTTTCATGCCTGCGTAGCCGATATCCTCGATCAGCACTTCGGTGAAGTGGCGCGACTTCGTGTTGAAGTCGGTGCGAAGGTTCAGGGAAACTTCCTTGAGCGCTTCATTGGCCTCTGCCATCAGGCTCGACGAGTGCTGCAAACGCTCGGTGGCTTCCCGGTTGGCCAGCCAGCAGGCCGGGCACCCGGAGACGATGTCCTGGCCGGGCAGATGCTGATCGCTGAGGGCCAGATTGCGGGCGCCCATGACGATGCGCGGCAGTTCGCCACCCTCGGCATAGCCAATCGAGGCCGCGCAGCAGTTCCAGTCGGGAATTTCATTGAGCTGAATGTCGAGCTTGTCGCAGATCACGCCGAAGGAGGTGATGTAGTTCGCCGCCGACGCGCCTTTTTGCGAGGAGCAACCGGGGTAGAACGCGTATTGTTTCTTCGTCATAGGTCAGGCTCTCCGTCAAGCTAGGCCGCGGCGGCGATCTTCGATTTCGCGCGCCTTGGCGATCATTTTGTGGATTCCACTGGTGTCCTTGCAGGTGTGGCCGCTGATGATTTCCATCGGGTTGAGCCGCCCGGCTTTCACCAGACCCAGGCCGACACTTTGCATGGCGAGGGCATTTTTTACGCCCTGCACGAACCCATCCCGAAAATACATGGCCAGGGAAAACTTGAGCTCATTAACCCGGCCATACTTGAGGGCGCTATCCCAGAACAGTTTCGCGATGGCCTGGTTCGGCTGCCCTTTGGGGGACAGCCCGAGGCGGTAGGAATAATTGGCGAGGCCGTGCATGATGTGCGTGATCGGCAGTTGGCGCGGACAGCGCACCATGCAGTTGTAGCAGGAAGTGCACAGCCACATCGAGTGCGAACTCAGTACTTCCTCGCGTTTGCCGGCGCGGATCATCATGAAGATCTTCTGCGGCGAGTGTTCCCAGTGCGGACCGAACGGGCAGGAGCCGGCGCAGACGCCGCACTGCATGCACATCTTGACCCAGTGGCCTTCCTCGACGGTAGCCTCAACTTCCTTGAGGAAGTTGTTCTTGTACTTGGCGACGGCGGTTTCGTTTGCTGTAGTCATTGTCATGGCTCCTTTTAGCCGAAGCCCTTCATTGGCGACGGGCCCATTGCGTCGAGCTGCTCGACATAATCATTGATCAGCTTGGCGACACGCACGTTATCGGTAATTGCGACTTCCTGCGTCTGCATCCGCTCCGGCTCGAGGCCCATCCCTTTGAGGGTATCGCCAATCTTGCTCAGACGATAGTAGGCCATTTCAGAACCCTTGACGAAGTGACACTGATAATTCTCGCCCTTCTGGCACCCCATCATCATTACGCCGTCAAAGCCGGAGCCAAGCGCGTCGGTAATCCAGATGGTGTTGACGGAACCCAGACACCGGACCGGGATGATGCGCACATAGGCCGAGTAGGTCTGGCGCTGCAAGCCCGCCATATCAAGCGCAGGGTAAGCATCGTTTTCGCAGGCCAGGATCAGAATGCGTGGCTTTTCCTCGTCTTCTTCCGGCACATTGACGGCCTTGACCTGCATGCCGATCGAGTCGCAGGAATAGTTCTCGAAGGAAATGACGCGCACCGGGCAGGCGCCCATGCAAGTACCGCAACGCCGGCAGCGTTCTTCGTTGAACACCGGGAAGCCTTTTTCGTCTTCATCGATCGCGCCGAAGGGGCACTCCACGGTACAGCGTTTGCACTGTGTGCAGCCTTCCAACCGCGCCTTCGGGAAAGACAAATCCCAGGCGCGCGGGTGGGCGGCGCGGCCGAGCGACGCGTTTTCGGTCGCCTGGATGGCCTTCAAGCTAGCGCCAACAGCGTCTTCGGTCGCCTGATGCATATCCATCGGGCGGCGCATCGGGCCGGCAGCATAGATACCGGTGCGGCGGGTCTCGTAGGGAAAGCAGATGAAGTGCGAATCAGCAAAGCCATACTTGAGTTGCGGCATGTCCGGGCCCTGACGGTAGTTCAGGTTGAGCACGGAAATCTTCTGCAACTCGGACTTCTTCTGCTTGGCGGCTTCGTCACCACTGGAGGCGGCAGTGGAGGTGGCCGTCCAATCGTCGAGCTCGACGCCCGCGTTCGGCACCTGGCCGGTGGCGAGCACGACCAGATCGGCAGGGACGGTGTTTTCCTCGTTGAGGATCAGGTCCTTGAAGGTCACATTGCAACTGTCGCCGCCGGTCACCTTGGAAGCCTTGCCCTTGGTGAAGATGACGCCCTTGGTCTGGGCGCTGCGGTAGAAGTCCTCGCCCATACCCGGCACACGCAGGTCGTCGTAGATGACGATGGTGTCGATGTCCGGATTCTGATCCTTGAAGTACATCGCCTGCTTGATGCTCGTGCCGCAACAGTGGCCGGAGCAGTAGGGCAGGTGGGTGCCGGAATCGTCGCGTTGGCCGGCGCACTGCACGAACACCGCGGATTTGATTTCCTTGCCGTCGGCACGCTTGATCGGCCCGCCGTTGGCTGCTTTCGCCAGGGCTTCGAGACCGGCTTGATCGGTGACGTTCGGCTGGCCGCCGCCCAGTTCGGGCAGCTTGGCGATGTCGTAGGTGCTGAAACCGGAGGCCTGGACGATGGCGCCGCAGAGTTCCTCGCTAATACTGCCCGATTCCTGGGCGATCTTGATGGCGAAGCGGCCGGGCGCACCGGCGGTCTCGGCGACCGTCGAGTTCAGATAGACCTTGATCTTCGGATTGGCGGAAACCTGCGCCGCCAGTTCCGCGGCGCCAGTCGGCTGGGCATCGGCGTGGGGCGCTTTGAAGGGCATGCGCTTCCACATCTGGTTGGCAAAGCCGCCCAGGGCACCAGTCTTTTCGACCAGGGCCACTGCGTAGCCGGCATCGGCCGCGGCCTGCGCCGCCGTCATGCCGGACATGCCGCCACCAACGACCAGAATCTTCTTGCTCGAAGATTCCTTCACGTTGCCACCGGGTACGGCCATCTTCTTGATTTCGGCGCATGCCATGCGGACGTAATCCTCGGCCATCTCCTGACGGACCTCGTCATGGTCGGCGCCTTCGGCAACAATCCAGGTCACGCCTTCGCGCAGGTTGGCGCGCGTAACGGCAACGGTCGGGAAGCTGAAGGCTTCGGTCTTGGCGCGGCGCGAGCAGGCGGCGATGCACAGGTGGGTCACGCCGTCGTTGGCGATGTCGTCCTGAATCATCTTCACGCCTTCGGCGTTGCAGAGGAAGGGATGCGTCTTGATGACCGCCATCTTGCCTTCGGTCTTGGCGACTTTCTCGAGCCCGGCAACATTCAGGACATCGCCCAGGCCGCAGCCGGAGCAGATGTAAGCGGCAAATTTATTGGCCGGTGCGTTCATGCGGCCTCCGTGGATGCAGTTTTGTGGATGACCTGGACAGAGCGCATGGCGGCGGCCGTCGCGCTTTGTACGGCACGATTGACGTCGAGCGGACTGGCCGCGCTACCAGCGCCGAACATGCCGCCCGATTTCGAGCCTTCGATGAAATTCGAGGAGTCGAGCACGATGTCGTCGGGTAGCTGCACACCGACAACCTCGGGCTCCATGCCGACCGCCAGCACGACCAGGTCGTGCTCGGTGGCGTAACGGTGGTAACCCTCGGTATCGACGCCGTGCAGGATCGGGCTGTTGTTTTCTTCGTTCAAGGCAATCCTGGCTACTTTCGACTTGACGAAGCTGACGTTCGGATCCTTCTGCACGTTCTGGTAGAAGTCTTCCAGACGATCGATGACGCGGATATCGATGTAATACACCGTCGATTTGGCATCCTCGCCGGCCGCTTCGCGCACATATTGGGTCTGTTTCAAGGTGGCCATGCAGCAGATGCGCGAGCAGTGCCGCAGGTGGTTCTCGTCACGCGAGCCGGCGCACTGGATGAAGGCGATGTTCTTGGCCTCCTTCCCGTCGGAGGGACGCAACAGCTTGCCGCCGGTTGGGCCCTGCGGGTCGCAGAAGCGTTCGAATTCGAGGCTGGTGATGACATTCGCGTAGCGATCGTAGCCGTAGGGCTGAATCTTGTTCGCATCATACGGACGCCAGCCGGTAGCCCAGACGACGCTGCCGACCTTGAGCTCGATGGTCTCTTCCTGCATGCCGAGATCGACCGCGCCGAATTTGCAGGCGGCCTTGGCGGCCTCGCCTTCGGGCGTGCCGACGATGGACGGGTCGATGACGTAGCGCTGCGGATAGGCCATGCCGTGCGGCAGGTAGGCCGCCTTGATCTTGTCGAGTCCGTAATTCGCGACGTTGGGGACTTCGGCGGAAACCGCCTTGCCGCAATCACCGCAGACCGTGCAGTTCTCGTTGACGTAGCGCGGCTTGGCTTTCAGGGTGACGTTGTAGTCGCCGCGGCTGCCGCTGACGGCGGCCACTTCGGTCATCGTCATCACGCGGACGTTCGGGTTGCCACGGATGCGCCGCAGGTTGATTTCCAGCCCGCAGGTGGGAAAGCACATCTTGGGAAAATAGCGGTACAGCATCGAAGTACGGCCGCCCAGCGTGGGGGATTTTTCGACCAGTATTACCTGCTTGCCGCATTCGGCCGCTTCGAGGGCCGCCGTCATGCCGGCGATACCGCCGCCGACGACCAGAATGGTCTGGTTGGTTGCAATTGAAGCCGTCATCAAGCCTCCATGGAGTGGGTGCTACCTGTAAATGGTGGGCGATTCTAGCCGCCATTTCGGGCGCGATCTTCTGCGCTAGATCAAATGCCGGCCAGAATGTTCCTATAGATAAATAGAAGAGGCGAATAGTTTGCGGGCGCGGCTATCGCCGCCCCGCCAGCGCCGACTTGGGCCGGAACGCCTTGATGATCTCCTCGCGCGTTTCGATGTAAGGCCCGCCGATCAGGTCGAGGCAATACGGCACCGCAGCAAAAATGCCGTCGAGCGTTTCCTTGATGGCTTTCGGTTGTCCTGGCAGGTTGAGGATCAGCGACTGGCGGCGAATCACGCCGACCTGTCGCGAGAGGATCGCGGTCGGCACGTATTTAAGGCTGATTTGCCGCATCTGCTCGCCGAAGCCGGGCATGACCTTGTGCGCCACGGCGAGCGTCGCCTCCGGGGTGACGTCGCGTGGCGCGGGGCCGGTGCCGCCGGTGGTGAGCACCAGATGACAGCCCGCGCCGTCAATCAATTCGATCAGGGTTTGTTCGATGAGCGGCTGCTCGTCGGCGATCAGGCGGGTTTCCATGCGCCAGGGCGAGGCAAGCGCGGCAGCAAACCAGTCGCGCAGGGCGGGAATTCCCTTGTCCTCATAGACGCCACTCGAAGCGCGGTCGGAGATGGAGACCAAGCCGATGAGCAGTTCTTCAGTCATTGCTTTCCTTTGGTTCCTCCGGACTTTCCGTGGCGGCTGACAGCTCACGCAAAACCCGGAACAACTCGCGGAATGCCCGCGGTGGTTTGGCCAGTTGTTGTTCCTTGAGTGCATTGCGACGCAATTGCCGCAGCAGTTGCAGGTCGGCGCCCGGATGCGCGGCGGCAATCTCGCCGATGACTGTGTCGTCTTCCAGAAAGCGGGTGCGCAGACGTTCCAGCGCCTGTTGGCGGGCATTCGCCGTGGCCGACAACCCTTTCATCTCATCGAGCGCGGTGCGGATCGGCTCGGGATCGATGGCGCGCATCAGCTTGCCGATGTATTGCAGTTGGCGGCGATGGGCTTCGTGCTGGGTAATCCGCTGGGCCTCCCGCACCGCCACGCTCAGGTTTTCCGGGAGATCGATTTTCTTCAGTTGGTCCTTCGAGAGCGTAACCAACTCGACGCCAAGCGTCTGCAAATCGTCCATGGCGCGCTTCCTGGCGCTTTTACTGGGTTTTTCAATGGGTTCCACGGGTAAGATTATAGCTTTGGGCCTTCTCACATTCCTATGTCCTCGTTCTCATTTACCCCTGACCAGCTGCGCCAACTTGCCGCCGATGTGCTGAACCACGCCAAACAGAGCGGCGCCAGCGCCTGCGAAACCGATGTTTCAGAGGGTTATGGCCAGTCAGTGACCGTCCGCAAGGGCGCCGTCGAGACCATTGAATTCAATCGCGACAAGGGGCTGGGCGTCACCGTCTATCTCGGTCAGCAAAGCGGCCACGCCTCAACGAGCGACTTTTCGCCCTCATCAATCAGGGCCACGGTGGATGCCGCGCTGTCGATTGCCCGCTTTACCGCCCCCGACCCTTGCGCCGGACTGCCCGCGCCGGAATTGCTGGCGAAGAACGTGGCGGACATTGACCTTGAGCTCTACCACCCCTGGCCGCTGTCCGTCGAAGAAGCCATCGCGCTGGCCCGCCGTAGCGAGCAGGCCGCCTTTGCCGTCAGCCCGCTGATCAAAAATTCCGAGGGCGGCTCGGTGTCGGCCCACGCCGCCCACTTTATTTCCGCCAACAGTCTCGGCTTCATGGGGGGCTATCCTTCCACACGACATTCCATCTCCTGCGTGCCCATCGCCCAAAGGGGCCGGGACATGCAGCGCGACGACTGGTATTCGGGCTGGCGCGATCCCGCCGACCTGGCGACACCGGAACAGATCGGCGACTACGCCGCGCGCCGGACGCTGGCGCGGCTCGGCGCAAAAAAACTCAAGACCCGTCGCTGCAAGGTCATGTTCGAAGCGCCGCTTGCCACCATGCTGATCGGCAGCTTTGTCCATGCGGCCTCCGGTGGCAGTCTCTACCGCAAGGCCAGCTTTCTCCTTGACGCGCTCGGCCGACGCATTTTCCCCGACTGGTTCTCGATCGAGGAACGGCCGCACCTGAAAAAGGGGCTGGCCTCCAGCCCCTTCGACGATGACGGTGTCGCAACACAGGACCGCAGCGTCGTCGCCAATGGCGTGTTGCAGGGCTATTTTCTTTCGACCTATACGGGGCGCAAACTTGGCATGCCAACAACGGGCAACGCCGGCGGCAGCCACAACCTCAGCGTCCTGCCCAGTCCGGATGCGCCGGCGGATTTTGCCGGCCTGCTGAGGCAGATGGGTACGGGCCTGCTGGTCACCGAGCTGCTGGGACACGGCATCAACTACGTCACTGGCGACTATTCGCGCGGGGCCGCCGGTTACTGGGTTGAAAACGGCGAGATTGCCTACCCGGTGCATGAAGTCACCATTGCCGGCAGTCTTGCCGACATGTTCGCCGGCATCGAAGCGGTCGGACGGGATGTGGTCACGCGCGGTTCACGCACGGTCGGTTCCATTGTGGTAAACCGCATGACCGTGGCGGGGGGCTAGCCCCTTTTCTGTCTGTCTTTGGGTGTAGTATTTCGCCGCCGCCCTGCCCTTGCGGGACGCAACCCCAAAACACCAAGGAGACGACGAATGGAAAGACGTAAATTTCTGCAGAACGCCGGCATGGCTGGCATCCTCGCCGCCGGTGCCGCTCCGGCGCTAGTCCACGCCCAGCAGGTGATCCGCTGGCGCCTGGCTTCGAGCTTCCCGAAAGCGCTGGATACCATCTACGGCGCGGCCGAAACCTTCTCGAGGAAGGTCAGGGAAATGTCGGGCGGCAAATTCGAGATTTCCATACATGCCGGCGGCGAGTTGATGCCGGCTTTCGGCGTGGTGGATGGCGTGCAACAGGGCACCGTCGAATGCGCCCATACCGCCCCCTACTATTTCTTCGGCAAGGATGAAACCTTCGCCATCGACTGCACGATTCCCTTCGGTCTCAACTCGCGGCAGATGACGGCCTGGATGTATCACGGCAACGGCATGAAGCTGCTGCGTGAGTTTTACACCCAGTACAACATCGTCAACTTCCCGATGGGCAACACCGGCGCCCAGATGGGTGGCTGGTATCGCAAGGAAATCAAGTCACTGGCCGACATGAAGGGCCTGAAGATGCGCATCGGCGGCTTTGGCGGCCGCATCCTCTCCGGCATCGGCGGCGTGCCGCAGAACATCCCCGGTGGCGAGATCTACCAGGCGCTGGAAAAAGGCACCATCGACGCCACCGAGTGGGTCGGCCCCTACGACGACCAGAAGCTGGGCTTCTTCAAGGTCGCCAAGTTCTATGCCTACCCGGCCTGGTGGGAAGGCGGTCCGCAACTAAGCCTCTATGTCAACAACAAGGCCTATGACGCCCTGACTCCGGATTACAAGGCCATGATCGAATCGGCGGCATCCCACGCCCACGTCGACATGCAGGCCAAGTACGACGCCAGGAACCCGCAGGCGCTGAAGGAACTGGTTGCCAGCGGCACCAAGCTGTTCCGGCTGCCCAAGGACACCATGGATGCCGCCTTCAAGTTCTCGGAAGCGCACTACGCCGAACTGTCCGACAAGAACCCGAACTGGAAGAAAGTCTACGCAGATTACAAGGCCTTCCGCAAGGAACAGAACCTGTGGTTCCGCTTTGCCGAGGCCGGTTTCGACAGCTACATGCAGGCGCAGAAACTCTAAGCAACTCCGCTGCACCCACAAAAAAACCGCGACCCAGGTCGCGGTTTTTTTCGGCCCCTGTGCATGCCAACAAAAGTCGGCGCTGGCGGGACGGCGTCAGCCGGAACGCCGCCAACAGGGGGCGGCGTCAGCCGACCCCCTACCTGATTTTCTTATCCTTGACGACTTCCTGCATCAACGCCGCGGCGGGATCGTCTGCCTTGGCGTCGGCCGCCTTGGCATCAACTGGCGGGTCCAGGGAATCAAGGGCGTCGGTTTTCAAATCACCCGCCGCCGGGCCATTTGGCTCCTCGCCCCAGCCCGACGGAAGCCCGGGAGTTCCATAGGAAGGATCAACGCCGCCGGCCCCTTCGAACTGGAGCCTGACTTCCTCGGCGCTGAGCTGTTTGGTCTTGTCGATACTGCCGGTCACGATCCCCGGGAAAGCGATGAGGATACCGACCATGATGACCTGAATGACGACGAAGGGCACGGCACCCCAGTAGATCTGCCCCGTGGTGACCCGCGCGGTCTTCTTCTTGGTCACCTTGTCGATGTAATCCGCGTGCGGCGCCACGCTACGCAGGTAGAACAGGGCGAAGCCGAAGGGCGGGTGCATGAAGGAGGTCTGCATGTTGACCGCCATCAGGATGCCGAACCAGACCAGATCGATGCCCAGCTTGTCCGCCACCGGCGCCAGCAGCGGCAACACGATGAAGGCCAACTCGAAGAAATCGAGGAAGAAGGCCAGGATGAAGATCAGGACGTTGACCACGACGAGGAAGCCGATCTGGCCGCCGGGCAGTCCGGTCAGCAGATGCTCGACCCAGATGTGGCCATCGACTGCCTGGAAGGTCAGGCTGAACACGGTGGCGCCCAGCAGAATGAACAGGACGAAGGCAGAAAGTTTCGTGGTCGCATCCATGGCCTGGGTCAGCAGCTTCACGCTGAGGCGGCGGCGCGAAACGGCCATGATCAGCGCACCCAGCGCGCCCATCGCGCCGCCTTCGGTCGGCGTGGCGATGCCGAGGAAGATGGTGCCAAGC
>JAUXNZ010000031.1 GCA_030682595.1 Rhodocyclaceae bacterium
CCATTCTGTTCCAGATAGGTTTTGGCGCGGAGGCCGAGGTCGGCGGTTTTGACCTGGTATTGCCAGATTTGCTCGGCCCAGAGGTTGGCGTTTTCCCAATCCTTCTTGGCGGCGAACGCCTCATGCTTTTCCTTCAGGCCCTTGGTCTTGCCCAATTGGTCGAAGGCGTCTTCCACCATGGCCACGACATCCGGGAAGTCCTTGTAATTGACACTGGTGATGTAGGCCACCACGGAGTCGATGATCACCTGGGTATCCACCACCTTCTTCACCGTCGCCTTGTAATCGGCTTCCGTGTAGCTGCCCTTGGCCAGTTCTTTCTTGCTTGCCTTCCAGCCCTTCGGCTTGACCAGCAGGTAGCCCTGCATCTCGAGGTGGAGTGCTGAACAGAACTCGGTGCAGTAGTACGGATAGACGCCTTCCTTGTCGGCCTTGAACTTGACCGTGACGGTCTTGCCCGGCTCGACCGAGGCGTGCACGTTGTAGGTCGATACCGCGAAGCCGTGGGTCTCGTCCTGCGCCCGCTCGAGGTTGGTCAGGTGGATCGTCACTTCGTCGCCGACATCGACCTCAATGGTTTCCGGGGTGATGTGCGAACGGATCAGGGTGCCGAACACTTCAACCTTGTTGCCCTTCTTGACGGTCTTCTCTTCGCCAGCGCGCACGGCGCCCGGGTGCGGCCGGTCGGTGCGGCTGTCGGTGCCGACCTTGTAGCGCACCCCCGGCTTCAGCTTACCGGCTTCGATGGCGACGACGTAGTGCGGCTCGCCCAGCGGCAGCGGCATGTCGTAGAGCAATTGCATCTTGTCGCCGCTGATGTCGATGAGCTGGTGGTTCTGCGGGTGCAGGGGGCCGACCGGCACGAAGCGATCGATCGCCAGCTTGTTCAGCGCGACCAGATACTTGCCTTTCGGCTCCATGGAGTCGCCTTCCATGGTCATCAGGTGGCCGATGTTGTAATGGACGGAGAGCTTGTCGAGCACCTTGCCTTCGCAGTAGTTCCACTTGGCGACCTGGCTATCCACATACAGGGAGGTGTAGGCGACGCAGGGCTTGGCATCGTACTGGGTGTGCAGCGGGCCGAGGCCGAGGGACACTTGCGTGTGCAGTGCGTCCTTCATGGCAATCACCGGAATGCCGTAGGGGTCCCTGGATTCGAACTTGCCGTCCTTGATGGCCGCCATGATCTTCTCGAAGGAGAACACGGAGACATGGGTGTCGAGCTTGCCGGCGACAACGATGTGCTTGCCGTCCGGGGTGACGTCGACGCCGTGCGGCGACTTGGGCTCGGGGATCAGGAACAGGATGCCTTCCTTGATGGCCGTCTCCATCATGATGATGTTGTGACCGTTGATCTTCTTGGCCTTGCCCTGCTTGACCAGCTCGGCGGCCTTCTTCCAGTTGATCACGTGCATGTAGTCGGTGTCCTTGGCGGAGCAGCCGGCCTCGTACGGCGGGCGGCCTTTCTCGATGCCGCCGACGTAACGCTCGGTACAGAAGGAGTTGGTGAATGACCAGCCGTCGCTCGGCCCCTTGCCGGCGTCGGACAGGTCCTGCGAGTAAGGCGGCAGTTCGAGCGAGAAGGATTCCTTCTCGTTGATGCGGCCTTCCTTGCGGTCGAATTTCCAGTAGGTGATGCCGCCACGATATTTCTCGTTGAATTCTTCCAGCGGGTAGAACTTCTTGTTTTCGAGCGGCGCGGCGTATTGCGCGGCGTCGATGATGTATTCGGTGTTGGGGGTGACGAAGGCGCCGCCGTGCATCGACTTGAAGATCGGGTTGACGACGATCTGCTTGGTCTCGAAGTCGCGCAGGTCGATCACGGCAATGCGCGGGTTGGCCTTGTCGTTGATGAAGAGGAACTGGCCGTCGTATTTGCCCTGGGTCTCGGAGATCGCCGGGTGGTGGGTGTCGCCCCAGTTGATTTCCTTGCCGTCGATGTTGCCCTGCCGCAGCACGGCTTTCGAGTTCTCGTCAAAGCCGTAGCCCTGCCAAGGCTCGGGCGTGAACACACCAATGTATTTGAGAATGCGCATCGAGGGGATGCCATAGACAATGACCTGGCCCGACTGGCCGCCAGAGCTGAAGGCAACGAACTCGTCGCGCTTGCCGGTGGGTACATAGGTCTTCGACGCCGCCAACAAATCCTGCTGGCTCAAACCGCGCCGCTTCATCACGTCTTGCAGCGACTCCTGCGACCAGGCCGCACCCGCCGCCGTAAGTCCAAGTCCCGCCGCCAATAGCAGTGGGCACGCCCGTTGTGTCAAATAGTTCATTTCCTGCCTCCCGAAATATGAAGGGTTGCCGTGCCGTCATCGAACCGAAGCCCGTGGCTGAATGCCACACGCGACAATTTGCCGCACTGCATCGATACTAGTCAGGAAACCAGACAAATCAAATCGGTTACGACTGATTTGGGGGGTAGGAATATTCCTATTCTGGGCCGCCGGGCGACAGCTCGTGCCGAATCGCATAACGAACGATCTCGGCCACACTGGCGCAGCCCATTTTCTCGAGAATATGCGTCTTGTGCGTGCTGACCGTCTTGACGCTCAGATTAAGCTTCCGCGCAATATCAGTGACACTCTCGCCCGCGACGATCGACTGGAAAATCTGGTATTCGCGGTCGGACAGGCGCGTGTGCGGGAGTACATCTGATTTGTCGCCATGCAGTACGCCGAGCGCAAGTTTTTCCGCCACGGCGGCAGTGATGTACAGGCCGCCAGCGGCCACCTTGCGCAGTGCCGGCACCAGTTGATCCTCGGCGTTGTCCTTGCACAGATAACCCGCGGCGCCAGCCTTGAGTGCTCTGACGGCGTAAACATCCTCCTTGTGCATGCTGAGAATCAGGAGCGGTAATTTCGGCGCAAGTTGCTTCAATTGCTTGATGAGCTCGATACCGCTCTTGCCGGGCATGCTCATGTCGAGCACCATGACATCCCAGTGCCCGGCACGCGCCTTGGCAAGCGCCTCCACGCCGTTGCTCGCTTCGTCGGCGACCACGATGTCGGGGTATTCGGAGAGCAAGTGCCTGAGGCCGGCGCGCAGGATGGCGTGATCGTCCGCGATGAGAATTCTGATCATGCTGGCCTTGCCTCCCGATAGGGCAGCCAGGCGGTAATGCGCGTACCCGCGCCTGGCGGGCTGTCGATCGCCAGGCTGCCGCCAAGCATCACGACCCGTTCGCGCATGCCCAGCAGCCCGAAGGTCTTCTTGTTGCCATCGATGGCAAAGCCGTGTCCGTTATCCCATACGTTCAGCCGGATGCCGTCGTCGGTTTCATCGATCTGCACCGACACTTCGCTGGCGTCGGCGTGACGCGCGACATTGGTCAAGGCTTCCTGGACGATGCGAAACACCGCCGTGGCCAGGTTGCTTTCCAGATCGAACTCCTCGCGATTCATGCTCAAGTGGCAGGGCGTGCCGGTGCGTTGCGAGAACTGTGCCGCGTGATTTTCGATGGCGGCGGCGAGACCGAGGCTGTCGAGCATCGCCGGCCGCAGATCCTCGGAAATGCGGCGCAGCGCCACGATGCTTTGCTCGACGACGCCGAGCGCAGAGGCGATGTGCTCTGCCGCCGGGGCGCCGAGAGCACCGCACTTGCCACGCAGCCAGCCAAGGTCGAAGCGCAGTGCGGTCAGCGCCTGACCGAGTTCGTCGTGCAATTCGCGGGCGATCCGGGTGCGCTCCTCCTCGCGGATTGTTTGCAGAAAGGCAGCGAGTTCCCTGAGCCTGGCCTCGGATTCCTCCAGACGCTGCTGCTGCTGACGCAGCGCTGCTTCGCTCTGCTTACGCTCGGTGATGTCGGAAAAAATCGAAATATAACGGACAGCCGTGCCATCCGGACCACGCAGGGCCTGAATCGAAAGTTCCTCGGGAAAAATCTCCCCGTTCTTGCGCCGATTCCACACTTCGCCACGCCAGTGACCATGCTGGGTCAGCCCATTCCATAGATCGCGATAAAACGCCTTGTCGTGACGTCCCGATTTGAGGATGCGCGGATTTTTTCCGATGACTTCTTCACGCGAGTAACCATAAATTCGGCAGAAGGCATCGTTGACCCAGAGGATGTCGCCATGCGCGTCGGTAATGGCGGCGCCCTCAGCCATGGCTGAAAAGGCCGCCGCGTTTTCCCGGCGTTGTTGATCCTGTCGCACGTGTTCCACGGCACGACGACGCAGGAACGACCAGTAGGCATAGAGGGTGGACAGGCCGGCAAACCAGATGCCGAAGTGCCAATACTGGATGGTGCGCCAGGTCGGTTCCTGCGCCGACCAGTAGGTGTTCAGATCAACGGAAACCGCCGCCGCGCCGCGCAGGCCGCCGACGGGCACCAAGGTCTCCCGGTGGCATTCAAGGCATTCCTCTTCCATGCGCATCGGGATCATGACGCGCATCAGACCATGCCCCTTACCCTTTGGCATGGCCTCGGCGACCATCTCCGCGCCGGTCTCCAGGGTTTTCAGCGCCTGGGTCTCCCACTCGTCTGGCGCATTCTCGCGGTTGCGCAGTTGCAGCGAGGTGAGCCTTTCCTTGCTGCCGTATTCCCTGTTGCTGACCTCCTGAATACCGAGCAGGATATGGATCGGCGTCAAGGCAATCATTTTGAAGGGCTCCCCCGTGGCTGTTGCCGCCCGCAAGCGCAGCTGATCACTCAAGGCATCGATGTTGGGCGCCTTGTCCTCGTCAATGAATACCCCGCCCACCTGGGAGGCCCATTTGCGAATCGCCATGTCTTTCTTGAGGTTGGCGATGGCGTCGATCCTGGCCAGTTGTTGCGCGGTGCGATTCAATTGATCCCGTTGTGTCCAGAGCGAGAACAGGACTAACACCGACCACAGAATGGCGACGAGCAACATCGACGCCGGTGCGGCAACCTGCGCCAGCGGATTCTCGCGGACGGCGTCCGCATTACCTGGGGGATTTACGCGCATGAGCATTGATGTTTGCCGTGATTATTTGCGGTGGCGAAGCACAGGTATTTTGACATCAATAAAAAGGGGGAGCGGTTTCCCGCTCCCCCTTTTATCCAAAACTTCCGGATGGCTTTACTTCACTTTCTTGGCACCATTCTGTTCCAGATAGGTTTTGGCGCGGAGGCCGAGGTCGGCGGTTTTGACCTGGTATTGCCAGATTTGCTCGGCCCAGAGGTTGGCGTTTTCCCAATCCTTCTTGGCGGCGAACGCCTCATGCTTTTCCTTCAGGCCC
>JAUXNZ010000033.1 GCA_030682595.1 Rhodocyclaceae bacterium
GCCATCCACGGGTAGGTCGCCTGCTTGTCGCGCAGCCAGAACACGGCGCAGCCGATATCGTCGAACTTGAACACCGTGTTCTTCGGCCCGCCGCGCATCTCGGCGGCAAAGCGGCGGTCGGAAATCACCATGTTGCAGCGGACGCAGGTGTCGCGGTCCCATTTGATCTCGGCCATGCCTTCCGGCCAGCCTGCGTTCTTGCCGCAGGCGGAAAGTGCGGCGGCGAGCGGCGTGAGCGCGAAACCGGCGACAAGAAATTCGCGGCGTCTCATGTCACTGCGCCGTCCCGCCAGCGCCGACTTTTGCGTCGGTTTCCTTGAGCGAGATGTCGCTGATCAGCGCGACATAGCGCGAGGTCATGCCCATGAAGCGCAGGCGATCCGGCCCCGCCACCGCGCCGCTCCATTCGAGGCCGCCGCCACTGCGATCGGTAAAATGCCAGCTCGCCATGGCCTTGGCGAAGGCCGGCTCGGCGCGCTTGACCACGATGCGGCAGTCGAGGCGGCCGACGAGCGAAACGTCATCGGCGACGCGGTCATCGAGTACCACCTTGCCCATGTCGAGTTCGATCACGCGATTGACCAGGGTCGACACCTCGTCGATGCGATGGCTGGAAATCAGCATGGTCGCAACTGCGGCGCGCTCGGCCAACAGTTCGAAGAAGATCTTGCGCGCCGCGGGATCGAGGTTGGCAGCCGGCTCGTCGAGCACCAGCACCTTCGCGTCGCGGCCGAGCGCGATGGCGATCAGCAGTTTCTGTTTCATGCCACCGGACAACCTGACGAACTGGCGCGCAACCACCCCATCGACATCGAGGCCAAGCCGCCTGGCCAGGTCGAAAATGCGCTGGGGATCGCTATTGCACAGCGAGGCGGCAAAGTCGATCAACTGGCCCACCGGCATTTTCAATGGCGGCGGCAGTTGCGGCACAAAACCGATCATGCCGAGCACGGCAGCGCGCTCGGTGCGCGGCGAGCGGCCTTCAATGGTAACCAGGCCAGCGTGGTTGTATTCACCGAGCAGGCAGCGGATCAGCGTGGTCTTGCCGGCGCCGTTGGAGCCGATCAGCGCAACGCGCTCCCCCAGCCCGATCTCGAGGTCGATGCCATCGAGCACGCGGGCACGGCGGAAGGTCTTGGCGACGTTCTGGAATTTGATCATTCAGAGTAGTTTCGAAAGGCCCTTCACTTCGAAGGTCAATGACCCCGTCGGGCAGGTATCAACACACAGTCCGCAGCGCGTGCAGTCGGGGCCGATCGGCACCTCGAGATCAACGGCGCGGCCCTTGATTACGGTGTCGAGCACGTGGGGCACCAGGCAGACCTTGCGGCAGTCGCCTTCATGGAAGCAGCCTTCCACCGTGTATTTGACGCGCAGCGGCGTGATGATGCCGACCACGCCGTAAGTCAGGCCGATCGGGCAGGCATAGCGGCACCAGGCGCGCCGCACGAAGAAGATTTCGAACACCAGCAGCGCCAGCACCCACAACATGGCGAGCAGGCTGCCACCGTAGATCAGGGCGCGCGAAATGATGCCGGTCGGCGAGATTGACTCATACACTGTGTAGCTGGTGACGACGGCTAGCAGCGCGAACACGGCCCAGAACACGGTGCGCAGGCGACGGTCGATCGGCGTGTCGGTGATGAGCTTCTTCTTCACCAGCCAGAGGTGGATGTTTTCCGTCCACTCGGCCAGCAGGTGGTAGGGGCAGACCCAGGAACAATAGGCGCGGCCGCCGAACAGTATCCACAATACCAGCACCGTGCCGGTGCCGATCAACAGATTGGTGATGATGTGCTTGTGCGCGAGCATCACCTGCAGCGCGGAATTGAGGTCGATGAGGTGGAAGCCGATGAAGCGCGAGGCCGTCAGCGCGCCTTCGAGCACCTGGATGTCGAAGTAGAAAGACACGACGAACAGCAGGTTGGCGAAGATCAGCGTGATCCAGCGGCGGTTGCGCCACTTGTGGTTGTGCGCGTTGGCGCGGTGGGCTTCCTTCGCCGCCTGAAGATCCGCCTTGTTCGTCAGGCGTTTCAGTTCGTGGGTCTTCGCGGCGCGCTCCGTGAAATCGGCCGCCTGGCGCGGTTTTTCCGGTTCCTTGCCGAGCATGACGAGAATCTGGTCGACGAAGCGGCGCTTGAGCGGGGCGCTCATGATCTCCAGACCTCGCGAGCGACGATTTCGATGGCGGTCGGCTCGACCGGGCAGATCATTTCGCAGACGCCGCAGCCGACGCAGGGTTCATGCACCACGGGCGACTTGCGCTGCGTCCCATTGGGCATGAACACCCGCTCGATGGAAATGGCGCCTTCGATCGGGCACTCGCGTACGCACAGGTCGCACTCCTCGACATCGTAGGGATGGTCGCGGATGGGGATCGGTTTCCAACGGTCGACCGCCATGTAGCGCATCTTGCCTTTGAAGTCAGGCCCGCGCGCCTGCCCCTTGAAACCCTTGCCCAGCATGGCCAGGCAGGTGCCCGGACGCGTCAGGCGCGCCACGCCCATGCGTTCCGCGAGGTTGAGCGTGGGTTCCGGATCATTTTTCTTGGGAATCAGCACCGGCTTGGCCGCGAGTTGCGCACCAGGCCGCACCGGCAGGAAAGCCGGCTTTTCGTAGGTGAGCGAACCGGTCGGACAGGCGAGGATGCATTGCACGGCGTCGCAGGAAAAGTCGCAGGCCTGCGCGCGGGAGTCGATGTAGGGGACGCCGATGCCGAAGCCGTCGTCGAGGTCGGCGAGCTTGATGGCCTGCACCGGGCAGACCTGCACGCACTGGCCGCACTTGATGCAACTGGACAACAGGTCTTTTTCATCGAGTGCACCGGGCGGACGCAGCAGCGGCTTGCGTGCGTAGGCGATCGGCAGATAGCCCGACAGGGCGGCGCCGAGCACCCCCCCCGAGAGCAAAATGGTGCGCAGCACGCGGCGGCGCGCCTGCTGACGGCGCTCCTTGGACAGCGGCGCCGTCTCGCCAGCGCCGACTTTCTTGGTCACGCCATTGTCAGCCGGGACTGGCGGGGCAAGGTCCTCGGGGAGCCGTTTTACGTCGCTCATGCGCGTCTGGCCGCCGGCTTGGTGAAGCGCGGATTGGCGTCGCGCATCTGCATCTCGGGCGCGGAGAAAGGCGCCAGGCGCTCGAGGAAGTCGAGCAGTTCGAGCACCGGCGAATTCCTGAAAAAGCGCGCGGCGGGTATTTCCATCCACAAGCGGTCGGCATAGGCGTAATTCTCGTGCGGGGTGTCGCCGACCCCATTGTTGTCGCGGTCGAAGCCCTGATAGGTGTCGTAGTAGTTGCCGCTCCAGCGGTTCTTGTCGCCGCTGCCGCGCCCGCCCTGGAACACGTCGGTCAGGTTGCCCTCGAAGACGTTGTCCGTCAGCAGGTTGCCGCCCAACTCGCTGGTGAACTGCACGGCGATGCCGTTGTAGGCGAAGCGGTTGTTTTTGAAGCGGATCGTCGTGTCGGGCTGGAAGGGCGAAAGATCGGAACCGACGCCGACGGCGCAGTAGATGATCTCGTTGCCGGAAACCTCGATGTTGCTCGACTCCTTGAAGCCGAAGGCCATGCCGGCCGCGCCGGTGGCGTGCGAAATTACGTTGTTGCGGGCGGCACCGCCTTCCATATACATGAAATAGATGCCGACGGCATTATCATGGAAGCGGTTGTTCTCGACGAGGTTGTTGTTGGCAAACATGAAATGAATTGAATAACGGCTGCGCTTGCCAATGTTGCCGCGAAAGATGTTGTCGTTGGAATACCACGCCACCATATCACGCGTATCGACCACTTCGTTATCCTCGATCAGGTTGCGATGGCTGTACCACAGGCGCAGGCCGTCGCCGCGCATGCCGAGGTCGAAGGGCTTCGATCTGATGCGGTTGCCGCGCAGCGTGGTGTCACTGGACTGTTTCAAGTCGATGCCGAACAGGCAGTTGTCGACAACCAGGTTTTCGATGCGGTTGTGGTGGCCGCGCACATCGAGGCAACTGTCGTCGGTGTCATGCGATTCGCCGGAGCCGGTCAGGCGCAGCCCGGTGAGGACGGCGCCGTCGGTTCTCAGTTCGAATACCGTGCCCTTGTCGCCGGCATCGATGGTGACCTGGCCGCCGCCGTCGATGGTCAGCGGCTTGTCGACGCGCACCGGGCCGGCATAGCTGCCCGGTGGCGGCTTCAGCACCGAGCCGGCCGGCGCCGCATCGACCAGTGGCTGAAAGGGCTTGAGACCATGCACGCGGCGGTCGCGCTCGTGCAGCATGAAGAAGGGCTTGGGCCGGTCGACATCGACGCGCGGAGCGTTGCTCATGTCGGCTGTCGCGCCGCGCTGCGGCGCCGCTGTCTCGGCGACACCCCGCCAACCGATCTCACCGCCAGTCTCCGCCGCGACCAGCAGTGACGATACGCCCAGCGCCAGCAACGGCAAGAGGGCGCGGGGCAACTTCATTCAGAACTTCCTTCGCGCAACTGCTTGCGCCGCAGCAGGATGGCAAGCGCCAGCGCAAAGCTCGTCACCAGCAGCAGCGCGTAGCCCCAGTAGGGGTAGGAGTAGGTCGAGAACTGCGCTACCTTGCCCTCGCCGAACACCGTCGGCATGAAGGGCTTGACGGTGACAGCGCCCCCGGGGTGCAGGTTGTGGCCGAAGAACCCCAGCCAGCCGGCGTAGGTGATGACGAAGAACACCGGCAACAGCGCCGGCACGGCGGCCAGCAGCAACTGGAACTGGCGGATCTTCCAGACGCCGAGCACGACGATGCCCATGACGGCAATCAGGCCGGCGATGACGACATGGGTGATCAGCATGACGTTCGCACCCCAGGCCTTGATCCGGTCCGGGTCCTTGAAGTAGGTGCCGGACTCGCGCATGTAGGTGTCGACGTGCCGGGCCAGATGACCGAGCACATACTGATCGACCAGCATCCAGGCGGCCACGGCGGCAAAGCCGGCCGCAAGAATCATCAGCCGCAGCCTTTGTTTCGCCACGGCGAAGGCCAGCAGCATGACGGTGAAGAAGCCGAAGAAGAACTTGGCCAGCGGTTTTTCCACCGGCGCGCCAGTGGCGATGGGGAACATGCCAACGTAGTGGTTGATGGTGTTCATCTCATGAACGCAGTCGAGGCCCTTGGCGCCCTTGTCCATGTCCTTGCCGGCGTCGAGGATGGGGTTGTAACGCTCCACCTCGTGCGAGAGGTCCTTCTGGATGATCTCGCCGGCCATGCGCGTACCCTTGCCAGCCGCCTTGCAGCCGTTATAGACGCCGTCGAAATGGAAGTGGATGCGGATGCCGTCGGGGAAGGCGTCCGGCGGATAGTTGGGCGCGGTCAGCGACACCCACCAGATCGGCGCGAAATAGGCAACGATCATGGCCGCCCGCGCGATCAGCGTGAGGCCGGCAACAGGAGTATTGGGGCTGCTGGTGAACTTCATAGTGGTGATCTCTGTTCGGACCGCACCCGCGGCCGACGGAGCGGCGCGCGGGTTTGATTACAGCACGGTCTTGCTTATTTCCTTGCTTACTTCTTCTTGGCGCCGGCCTTGGGTTTGCACATCGAACCAGGCATGGAGAGGCTCGCCTGGTAGGCGGAAATTGCCACCAGCTGCTCGTTGGTGTAAGGCTTGATAACTTTCACCATGTCCGGGTTGGCGTTACGGCGATGGCCGTCGCGAATCTCGGTCATCTGGCGCAACAGGTACTTGTAGTGCTGGCCGGCGATCACCGGATAGAACTTTTCCTTGTTGCCCTCGCCGTTTTTGCCATGGCATTCCAGGCACTGCTTTTCGTAAAGCTCCTTGCCCTTGGCGTTCTGGAGAGCGACGTCCTTGCCCTCATACTTGCCGTGATCGACGGGAACGCACAGACTTTCGATATAAGCCGAGGTGTCGGCCAGATCCTGCGGATCGGTCATCTCCTTGGCGAAGGGGTACATGGTCGGGTTGTCGCGCAGGCCCATGCGAATGTCGGCCATCTGCTTGATCAGCACGGTGGTGTGCTGGCCGGCGAGCTGCGGGAAGGTGCCGTCCGGGCGACCGGCGCCGTTGGGCAGGTGGCAGGCGCCGCAAATCTCGTAGGTCTCCTTGCCGCGCTTGATATCACCCTTCTTGGCCAGGGCTTCCTTGAGTTCGCCTTCCATCTTTCCCCACTGGTAGTCTTTCGACTCGATACCCGCGGCCTTCGGCGCCGGCGGGCCGGCGAAGGCGATGGCGGGGAGCAACACCATGGAAAACGCCAGCGTCAATGTCTTGATCATTTTTATATCCTCACTTCAGCTTATTTTAGTTTCGACAGGTAATCCGCCAGCGCCTTGATCTCCGCGTCGCTGACCAGGTGCATCACACCCTTCATCGCGGCGCTCTGGCCGTTGGCGCGCGCACCGCTCTTGATATCCTTCATCTGCTGCTCGGCATAGGCGGCGTTCTGGCCAGAAATCTTGGGATAGGTGGGCAGCAGGGGGGTTTTGGCATCCTTGCCATGACAGGCGACACAAGTCTTCTCCTGATAGAGCTTGGCGCCATTGGCGGCGACGGCTGGCACAGAAACCGCAAGTACGGCGGTCATCAACAGAACATGCTTCATGATTTTCCTTTCGCTTTGTATTGTGGCGGATGCGTTCAGTCTACGCACCCGCCCGCGCACTTCCTTGAATCAGATCAATTTACTCAACAGTTATTTCACTTTCTTGGCGCCATTCTGTTCCAGATAGGTTTTGGCGCGGAGGCCGAGGTCGGCGGTTTTGACCTGGTATTGCCAGATTTGCTCGGCCCAGAGGTTGGCGTTTTCCCAATCCTTCTTGGCGGCGAACGCCTCATGCTTTTCCTTCAGGCCC
>JAUXNZ010000038.1 GCA_030682595.1 Rhodocyclaceae bacterium
ATGGAGGAGCATCCCGTGACTGCCGGTACCCGTATTCGCGCCACGCTGATTCCCGGCGATGGCATTGGCCCGGAAATCACCGCGGCCACCCTTGCAGCGCTCGATGCCCTTGACGTCCAATTCGACTGGGACCGGCAGACCGCCGGTCTGGATGGCGTCACCACCTGTGGCGACCCCCTGCCACCAGCCTGCATCGAGAGCATTCGTTCCACCCGGCTGGCCCTGAAAGGCCCGCTGGAAACCCCGATCGGCGGCGGCTACCGCTCTTCCAACGTGCGCCTGCGCGAGGAATTCAAGCTCTACGCCAACCTGCGGCCGGGCAAGACCATCGTGCCCGGCGGCCGCTACGACAACATCGACCTGGTGCTGGTGCGCGAGAACAACGAAGGCCTCTACATGGGCTACGAGCACTTCATCCCGGTGGATGGCGACCCCCATGCGATAGGCATGTCCACCGGCGTCAACACCCGCCAGGGCTGCCGGCGCATCTGCCGCTTCGCCTTCGACTACGCCGTCAAGCATGGCCGCAAAAAGGTGACGGTGGTACACAAGGCCAACATCATGAAGGCGCTGACCGGCATCTTCCTCGAAACCGCGCGCGCGATCCATGCCGCCGAGTATCAGGACAAGGTCATCATGGAAGAGATCATCGTCGACGCCTGCGCCATGAAGCTGGTGATGAACCCGTGGCAGTTCGACGTGCTGGTGACCACCAACCTGTTCGGCGACATCCTCTCCGACGAAATCGCCGGACTGGTCGGCGGGCTGGGCATGGCGCCGGGCGCCAACATCGGTGAAGATGCGGCGATCTTCGAGGCCGTGCATGGCTCGGCGCCGGATATCGCTGGCCAGGGCATCGCCAACCCCATCGCCCTGATGCTGGCCGCGGCCATGCTGCTCGACCATGTCGGCCTGGGCGAGAAGGCCACGCGCCTGCGCCGCGACATCGACCTCACCCTCAACGTCGACCATGTGCGCACCGGCGACCTCGGCGGCCAGGCCAGCACCAAGGAGTTTACCGCGGCGCTGGTGGCGCGCTTGCGCGCCGGCTGAACGCCAAAGGCGTGACCTGAAAAGTCGGCGCTGGCGGGATGAAATGCCCCGTAGCGGGTACGGCGATCAGAACTTGTAGCGCGCCTCGACATATAGATTGCGGCGCGGCATCGGCAGGTGTTCGGGAATTCTCGGTCCTGAATATTCGCGCGCGTCCTCGTTGAACAGGTTGCGGATCGACGCGGCAAATTCCCACTCACTGCCATGGTAGTAACGGATCGTGGTATCGGCGACGGTCTGGGAATGCAAGGGGCCGCGCGCATCCGTCACCCGATGCGAGCGCCGGCCGGTATAGTTGGCCTGGAGGTTCCAGTTCCACTTCGGCAGGAAGGCCCAATCCGCACGCAGGTAGGCATCGCGGTCCGGCACGCTGAAATGGTCGGCAACGCCCAGCCGAACGTACTGATCCTGGTCGGCCTTGCGGAAGCTGGCATTGCCGGCAATCCGCAGCGTCTGGGTGGCCTGCCAGAGAGCTTCGAGCTCCAGGCCGCGAATGGTGTGCGGGTCCACGTTCCTGTAGCCAACCCCTGAGACGTCGACGATCGGATTGGCCTGATAGTAATGGAACACGTTGGCGCCAAGATTCAGGTCGCGTGTCAAACGGTAGTTGAATGCCATCTCCCAGGTCCTCGACTTCTCCGGCGCCAGATCCGGGTTCGGGGTGGTGGCGGTGGTTCTCACATACAACTCGAGGAAGGACGGCATGCGGAAGGCGCGGCCGTAGATCAGCTTGCTCGTCAGTCGGTCCGTGGTTTGCCACACCAGCGCTGCGCGCGGATTGAGCGCACCGGTCGCGCCGAAAAAGTGGTCATAGCGGGCGCCGGCGGTCAGTTCCCAATGCTCGGCGAACTTCCAGATATCCTGAACAAAGAGATAGCTGTTGCTGCGACTGCGCAGCGGGATGTTGGTAAATGACGGAGTGCCAGTGGGGGGAGGAAGTGATGTCACGTTCTCGGCAAAGTAAATGTCCTGCCAGACATAGCCGCCGCCTATGCGCAGTTCGTGATCCTTGAAACCAGAATACAAGCCGCTGAGCTCGGCATTGAAACGCTGTTCGGCCGAACGCAGCTGATTGACATCGGAGGTCGTCTGCTCCCAGAAACCATTTTCCGACGAATACTCCATGTCGCGGTAGCGCAGCTCGGCATCCAGGCCCCAATCCTTGGCAAAGCCACCATTGTTGTAGAGCCAGGCGATGCCGGTCAGCCGGTCGCTGGCCTGCGTCTTCGGATCAAGATAGCTGCCGCCGGTAAGGCCAATGCCCACATTGCTTTTCTGCATGTGGTCGGCCAGCACGCGCCAATGACCCTGGCCGACCGAGAGTCGCGCATCGATATTGTCGTAGCCAAGATTTGCGTGATCGGCCTGCCCGCCATTGCGGGTGGTGACGATATGGGGACGATGGCCAGCCGTCGTCGAGGCATCCAGAGACAGGCCGATATCGAGCCCGTTCCACTCGCTGCCGTAATTGAGCCAGACTGATTGCGTATCGAAACTGCCGATGCGCGCGCCGACTTCGGCATCGGGCATCTTGCCGGCGGTTTTCGTGATGACGTTGATGACCCCGGACGAAGCATCCGAGCCGTAGAGCGCCGACGCCGGGCCGCGAATGACCTCGATGCGTTCGATCATGTTGACGGGCAAGCCGCGCCAGAAAATGCCCGTCGACCACACCAGATCGCGCTGCGGGGCGCCATTGACCATGATCAGCGCATTTTTCGAGGCGGCACCCCGGATTGACACCAAGGGCCGGAAGCCAAACTGGTTGATGCGCAGATAAATGCCCGGCACACTCTGCAGGACCTCGACGAAGTTGGTGGCGCCCGTCGCCTTGATGTCTTCCGCGGTGATCACCGAGACGACGGCAGGCGCCTTGGGGACTGCCTGTAACGACTGGGTCGCGATGCTCACCGGCCTGGACATCAGCTCATCGAGGCTGGCGTACATCATGTTCTCGATGGCGACCGCTGCTGATTGAGCGTGGGCACACGTCAAGACGGCAGGCAGCAGGCCGAGACCGAGCAGCAGGGAGGCTTTCCTAAATTTCATGGCTTATCCTTTTTCGACCCGGTTGCGGCCGCCGTTCTTGGCGCGATAGAGGGCAGCATCCACACTCGCCATCAATGTGTCAGCAGTTGAACTGGCCTCACCATAAGCCGTCACGCCAAAGCTGGCGGTATAGCCGCAGGTGCCGCCTTGCGTACGCGTCGGTGCGCCGGCCACCGCCAGGCGCATGCGTTCGGCGACGATGGCGGCTTCCTCAAGCGCAGTGCCCGGCATGAGAATGACGATTTCAAGTACCGT
>JAUXNZ010000044.1 GCA_030682595.1 Rhodocyclaceae bacterium
CTCAAAACCGATTCGCTACTGTAATTAGGCCGCTCGTCTGGCTGTTGCTGTTTGCCTGCCAGGGCGTCTGGGCGGCCCCCGTCGGTCAGGTAACGAACCTGTCCGGCCCGTTGTTTGCCCTGAATGCTGAGGGGGGCAAGCGGATCTTGTCGATCGGCTCTCAGGTCGAGTCGGGTGAAACACTGGTGACCGAGGGCAAGACTTATGCCCAGGTACGCTTCATCGACAAGGGGGTGGTGACGCTCCGTCCCGGTACGCAGTTCAAGATCGAGTCGTTTGCTTTCAAGGCAGAAGAACCGGAGAAGGATAACGCTGCCTTCGGCTTGATCAAGGGGGCGTTGCGCAAGGTCACCGGCTTGATTGGCAAGCGGGGGAATCAGGATGCCTACAATATGCGCACCCCGACCGCGACGATCGGTATCCGCGGTACTCAGTTCCTCATCCAATTCGTGTCGGAGGAATCTACCGCTATTTCTTGGGTGCCTTATGCCATGCCGCTTCTGGCTTCGCTTGACACTCGCTGGATCGAGGCCTCTGGCGGCTCGATTCTCGATATGCCTGCCGGCTTGTTTTCCAGTTCCGATCACCCCGCCCTGCAACTGGCTCAAGCGCCAAGCCTCGCCCCCGGCACTTATCTGCAGGTTCTCGAGGGCTTCGTGAATATGTCGAATGCCGGCGGTTCGCAATTGTTCTCTGCCGGTGAGTTCGGCCTCGCCCCGCTCAATGTAACCATTCCGCCCGTCATTCTCCCTTCTGACCCAGGGATTGGTAGAGGATTTACCCCGCCACCTTCTTTCCAAACTACTCAACAACAAGCAACCCAGGCTCCTCCTGGCGAACAACCTCCATCTCAACAACAACGACAACAGCAAAACGATGAGGATGGCTGTGTCGTAAGGTAAGGTGCAACTGTGGCAGCACACCCATCATTGTCCAATTTATTCTTGCTTGACTCCTTGCGGCGCGCATTGTTGTAGAACAGTGCACCTTCTATGCGGCAGGGATACCGCGTAGGTAGGGCCGTGGATCGATTTCCGGCGTCCGGCCTGCCACATGATCGGCGAGCAGCCGGCCGGAACCGACCACCATGGTCCAGCCCAGCGTGCCGTGGCCGGTGTTCAGATAAAGATTCTTCAGCGCTGTCGGGCCGATGATCGGCACATTGCTGGGCGTGGCCGGGCGCAGTCCGGCCCAGTGTTCGACGGCGGCAGCGCTGAATTCGAGTTGGGGAAACATTTGCCGCGTGCGCCGCACCAGGGCGCCAAGGCGCGCGGGATTCAGCGTGGTGTCATAACCGGTGAATTCCGCCGTGCCGGCCACGCGCAGCCGTTCGCCCAGCCGGGAGTAAACCATCTTCACCTCGTCGTCGATCAGGCTGACTTCGCTGGCGAGTGCGCCCGGTTGCAGCGGCACGGTAATCGAGTAGCCCTTGGCCGGATAGACGGGAATGTCGATGCCCAGCGGACGCAACAGCAGCGTCGAATAACTGCCCAGCGCGACCACGTAGGCGTCGGCAACCAGTCTTTCGTCATTGGCCAGGCGCACGGCGGACACCTGGCCGCCGGCAGTTTCAATGCCGGCCAGCGGGGTGTTGTAACGAAATCGAACACCGCGCGCCGCGCAGCGTTCAACCAGCGCGGTGGTGAACAACTGGGCATCGCCCGACTCGTCATCCGCCGTGAAAGTGCCGCCGACAATCGGTGCGGCGGCGTGCGCCAGTGCCGGCTCGATGGCCAGACATTCCGCCGCCGTCCTGACAACGCGCTCGCAACCGAATTCGCGCATCAGCGCGGCCTGCGGAATCGCCCGGGCGAATTCCGCCGGATCGGTATAGAAATGCAGGATGCCGCGCTCCAGACAGGCATAATCCAGCGCCAGTTCGCGGCGCAGCGCTTTCAGCCGCGCGCGGCTGTCGAGCGCCAGCGCGAGGATCGCGCGAATGTTGGCGCGCGTGCGGGCAGGAGTGCATTCACGCAGGAAGCGGAGGCCCCACGACCACTGCGCCAAGTCTGCGGAAAAACGCCACAGCAGGGGGGCGTCTTCGCGCCCCAGCCATTTCAGCACCTGCCAGGGGGCGGCCGGATTGGCCCAGGGCACGGCGTGACTGGTGGAAATCTGGCCGCCGTTGGCGAAGCTGGTCTCGAGCGCCGGACCGGGCTGGCGCTCGATCACGGTGACTTCGTGTCCGTCTTCGGCAAGGAACCAAGCCGAGGTCACACCGGTCAAACCCGCCCCAAGCACTATGATACGCATCACCTACACCCGGACCCAAAAATGAGCGGCGATTATAAACAGCAGGACAACCCACGGCAGATTAATGCTGCACTCAGCGCCGCCGAATGGCAGGCCCGCCTGACGCCGGAGCAATACCGCGTCGCCCGCACCAAGGGCACCGAACGACCGTTTACCGGCGAATACTGCAATTGCACCGATCCCGGCGCCTATCTCTGCGTCTGCTGCGGCGCGCCGCTATTCGACGCCGCCGACAAGTTCGATGCCGGCTGCGGCTGGCCGAGTTTCACCCAGCCCAAAGTCGCCGCAAACATCGTCGCGGCGGAGGACGCGAGCCTCGGCATGCGCCGTACCGAAGTGCTGTGCAGCGCTTGCGGCGCCCACCTGGGCCATGTCTTCCCCGATGGCCCGCGTCCCACCGGCCTGCGTTATTGCATCAACTCGGTTTCGCTCAAGCTGGAACGCAAGTAAACTCTGCGCGCCCCCAATTCAAGACAAGGAACCGCCCCGATGCTTTACATGATCCACGGTGAAGACGCCCCCGGCACGCTGGACCAGCGCCTAGCCGCCCGTCCCGCCCATCTGGAACGCCTGCAGGCCCTGCTGGCCGCCGGCCGCCTGATTCTGGCCGGCCCCTGTCCGGCCATCGACAGTCCGGACCCCGGCCCGGCGGGATTTTCCGGCAGCCTGATCGTCGCGGAATTCGCCTCCCTCGAAGCAGCCCGCGCCTGGGCGGATGCCGACCCCTACGTCGCCGCCGGCGTCTATGCGCAAGTTACCGTCAAACCCTTCAAGAAGGTATTGCCGGCATGAGCAGCGCCGCGGATTACCTGCGGGAACGGCTGGCGCAACTCGATCCCCAGCAGCTCGACATCAAGGACGACAGCGCCCGCCACGCCGGTCATGCCGGCGCCAAGGCCGGCGGCCATTATGTGGTCAGCATTGTTGCGGCGCGCTTCGCCGGGCTGGGTGTCAGGGAGCGCCATCGCCTGGTGTATGATGCCACCGGCGATCTAGTGCAGAATGGTATCCATGCCCTGAGCATCACCGCCAGGACACCCGAAGAGATGCAAACCTGAACACCAACCCCTCCATCAAACTCAGGAAAATCATGAAACGCGCCCTACTTACCGCCTCCTTGTTTGCCTTTAGCGCAGCGTTTGCTGCCACCTCCTTTGCCCAGACCGCCGCCAAGGAAGCCACGGCCGGCGTCGCCCGACCGGTCGCCACGGTCAATGGCAAGGCCATTCCCGTCAGCCGCGCCGACTTGCTGATCGCCGGCCAGATCGCGCAAGGCCAGGCCAACACGCCGGAGCTGCAAGCGGCGGTGCGTGAAGAACTGGTGCGCCGCGAAATCCTCTCGCAAGAGGCCACCAAGAAGGGCGTGGGCAAAAAGGTCGAGGTGCAAAATCAACTGGAACTCGCCCGCCAGGGCGTGCTGATCGGCGCCTACCTCAACGACTTCGCCGCTGCCCTCAAGTTTTCCGACGCCGATGTGAAAAAGGAATACGAAACCATTCGCGCCACGCTCGGCGAAAAGGAATACAAGGCGCGCCATATCCTGGTGGACAATGAAACCGATGCCATGAGCATCATCGACAAGCTCAAGAAGGGCGAAAAGTTCGACGATCTGGCCAAGGTTTCGAAGGACCCGGGCTCCAAGGAACGTGGCGGCGACCTCGGCTGGGCGAACAAGGCGACTTACGTCCCCTCTTTTTCGGACGCGCTGGTGAAGCTCGAAAAGGGCAAATACACCCAGGCCCCGGTGCAGAGCAATTTTGGCTGGCATGTCATTCAGTTGGACGACATGCGCGAACTGAATGCGCCCGCGTTTGACGAAGTCAAGCCGCAGATCATTCAGGGCATGCGCCAACGCGCCGTCGAGAAGCACATCCTCGAGCTGCGCGGCAAGGCCAAGGTCGAGTAAACACCCGCCCCCCTGCGCCCCCCTCGCGGGGGGTTCGCAACGGCTTGCTGCGCTCGTCTATTACGGGGCGCGACGATTCGAGGTAAGTACGGATTGCGGCTGGCGCCGCGTGCCGCCTTGCCTTGGGGCGGCCCGGCGGCAAGGCTACTTGGGTATGGGCTGCTGTGGTGCCCGGCGCAAACGCTGCGGTGTTTTTCGCGTTAAGTCAAAGTCGGCGCTGGCGAGACGGCGCTGTTGAACCAAGCGGGAGCCCGCATCCAGGGCTCCCGTTATACATTGCACGCCATGAACCTCCGCGTTTCCCCCTACCTGCTGCTCACCCTCGCCAACCTGTTCTGGGCCGGCAACTGGATCGTCGGACGCGGCATGCGTGACGAAGTGCCGCCCATCGCCCTGTCTTTCTGGCGCTGGGTGATCGCGCTGGCCTGCCTGCTGCCGCTGGCCTGGCCGTATCTGCGGCGCGACCGCGCGCTGCTCCTGGCCGGCTGGCGCTGGCTGGTGCTGCTCGGCATCCTCGGCACCTGCCTCTACAACGCGCTGACCTACATCGGCCTGCAACAGACCGAAGCGGTGAATGGCCTGCTGCTCAACTCCTTCATTCCCATTGTCATCGTCACGCTGGCCTGGCTGTTTCAGGGCAAGCGCCTGCGGCACATTGAGTCGCTGGGGATCGCCATGTCCTTCAGCGGCGTGGTGGCCATCGTCGCGCGGGGCGACCTGGGCACGCTGCTCGCGCTGACCCTCAACCTCGGCGACATCTGGATCCTGCTTTCGGTCTTCGCCTGGGCGGTTTACACCCTGCTGTTGCCGCGCCGCCCGGCCGCGCACCCGCTGGCCTTTCTCTTCGCCATCGCCTTGATCGGCGTGCTCGCCACCTTGCCTTTCTATCTGCTCGAACACTTCACCATCCGCCAGATCGTCCCCTCGCCTGGCGCCTGGCTGGCGATCACCTACGCCGGCATCTTCCCCGCCTTTCTCGGCTTCATCTTCTGGAACCGGGGCGTCGAGCAGGTCGGCGCGGCGCAGGCGGGGCTGTTCATCCACCTCATGCCCGCCTTCGGCATCGTGCTCGCCGCCGTGTTTCTCGGCGAACGGCTGATGAACTTTCATTTCATCGGCATTGCGCTGATTTTCGGCGGCATCTTTCTCACGACACGCAAACGGCGGTCGGCATGATCGAAGCCTTCCGTGCCTGGCGCCGGCAGCGCGCCGCGGCGAAAATCGCCATCAGCGCGGAACAGTGGCAGGCCGCCGAGTACGCCCTGCCCTTCCTTGACCGGCTGACCAACGACGAGCGCCTGCGCCTGCGCGAACTCGCCCGCCAGTTCATCGCCACCAAGGAATGGGACGGCGCACAAGGCCTGGAACTGACCGCCGCGCTGCAGATTTCCATCGCCCTGCAGGCCTGCCTGCCGATCCTCAACCTCGGCCTCGACTGGTATCGCGGCTGGGTGAGCATCATCATCTACCCCGGCGACTTCCTTATCCCGCGCCAGATGATCGACGCCGACGGCGTCGTCCATGAATATGACGACGCCGTGCTCGGCGAAGCCTGGGAAGGCGGCCCGGTGCTGCTCGCGTGGTTCGACAACCTCAACGAGATCGGCGACGTCAGCATCGTCATCCACGAATTCGCCCACAAGCTCGACATGAGCAACGGCGAGGTCGACGGCATGCCCGCCCTGCACGACAACATGACGCGCGCCGCCTGGATCGCCGCCTTCGCGCCCGCCTATGAAGACTTCTGCCGTCGTATCGATGCGGGCGAAGAAACCACCCTCGACCCCTACGCCGCCGAACACCCCGGCGAGTTTTTCGCCGTCAGCAGCGAAGTCTTTTTCGAAGCGCCCGAGCTCCTGCGCGATGCCTATCCCGCCGTGTATGAACAGTTGCGCCTGTTCTACCGCCAGGACCCGCTAAAACGTTAAAAGTCGGCGCTGGCGGTACGGCGCTTGATTGCCCATGACATATTGCATTTTGGCTTGAATGCTGCAATGCTGCGGCACTGATGCGCGCACTGACTCCCTGGAACAACCAACCATACATGACCGCTATTTTTTGCCCTCTAAGGAGAAGATCATGGGTAAGCACGAAATTATTGATATGGCTTTGCAGTTGAAAGCGGCAGAGCGCTACGAGATTGCAGAGAAAATCATGCAAAGCTTGGACAAGCCTGATGCGGAAATCGACCGTGTCTGGGCTGATGAGGCGCTGCATAGAGCGCGTGCGTGCGATGAAGGGCGGATGAAAACCCTTCCGTTCGAAGAGGTCTTTGGCGAAAAATGATGCGGATTCGTTTTTCCGAAATCGCCAACAATGAATTGTCCGATGCCGGTGATTGGTATGAGCGACAACAGGGCGGGCTTGGGTCACGTTTCAAGGGTGCCGTGCGAGATGCCGCACGCCAGATTGCCCGGACGCCACTATTGTTTCCAGTGGAACTGGAAGATGTGCGGCGTTACGTTATGAATCGGTTTCCCTATACCTTGCGCTACGTGGTGCGCGGGGATGAAGTTTGGGTTATGGCGGTCTCGCACCAACATCGTCGCCCGGATTACTGGGTAGAACGGATCAACGACC
>JAUXNZ010000061.1 GCA_030682595.1 Rhodocyclaceae bacterium
CACACGCCGCCAGCGCATCGCCACGGTTGCGTCAACCTGGGTGCCACCTGACTCCAGCAGGCAATCGCCGCGCGCCAGTTTGAAATCTTCGTGGATGCGATGGCCGGCATGGGCGAGCTGGTCGCCCATGTAAGAGCGCAGCAAAGAGGCATCCTCAGGATGGAGGTAAATGGCGGCGTGCTGATGCGGCAGTTGCGCTAACGCTTCACGCACGACCGCGATCAGTGTGTCCGGGCGAGCGGAGATTTCCTGGCGCACCACCTCGCGCGCCAGTTCTATGGCCAGCGCCAGCAACTCCTCGGCAACCTCCGCATCGAGTGCGCCCAGCCCACTTTCCAGTTTGGCGGCGGCCCGGGCGAACCGCTCTGCCCCGGCGCGCGTTTCTTCATGTCCCTTGCGCAGCCCGGCCTGATAGCCTTCTGCCTCACCCTTTTGAAAGCCTTCCGCGCGCGCCTGTTCCCGTATTTGTGCTGTCTCATCCACCACGGGCAATTGGGCCGGATGCACACCACTCCCCGCGGACACGGGCGACGCGGCGCCACGTTCCTCGTCAAAGCTGGCGAGTTCCCAGCGCTCCCAGGCAGTCAAACCGCTCATACCATCTGATCGTCGCCACCCTTGCCGCCGAGCTGGATTTGACCTTCGTCGGCAAGGCGGCGGGCGATTTTGAGAATTTCCTTCTGCTCGGATTCGACTTCGGACAGGCGCACCGGGCCTTTCGATTCGAGGTCTTCCCTGAGCATCTCCGCGGCCCGCTGCGACATGTTCTTGAAGACCTTTTCGCGCAGCTCGGGCGACGAACCCTTGAGTGCGAGGATCAGCGAATCGGACTGGATTTCGCGCAGCAGGAGCTGGATGCCGCGGTCATCGACATCGAGCAGATTCTCGAAGACGAACATCTCGTCGAGAATTTTCTGGGCGAGCTCGGGATCGTATTCGCGCACATTGTCGACAATCGCCGTTTCGGAAGCCTGGCCGACGAAGTTGAGAATCTCCGCCGCGTGGCGAATGCCGCCCATCGCCGCCTTCTTGACGTTCGCCGAGGCGCCCGCCATGAGTCGCGTCATGGCTTCGTTGAGTTCGCGCAAGGCCGTCGGTTGCACGCCGTCGAGCGTGGCGATGCGCAGCAGCACGTCGTTGCGCAGCCGTTCGGTGAAGGATTTGAGCACCTCGCCGGCGTGGTCGTATTCCAGGTGGACCAGGATGGTGGCGATGATCTGCGGGTGTTCGTTCTTGATCAGGTCGGCGACGGTCGCCGCGTCCATCCACTTCAGGCTTTCGATGCCGGCAGTGTCGCCGCCCTGCAGGATGCGGCCGATCAGGTTGGCGGCCTTGTCGTCGCCCAGCGCCTTGGTGAGCATCGCGCGAATCATGTCCGAGTCGGCGGACAGTGGCGCGCCCTTGGCCGTGTGGGATTCCATTTCCGTCAGAATATCCTCGACCTTTTCGCGCGGCACGGATTTGGTGCCCGCCATGGCATGGCCGAGTTTTTGCACCTCTTTCGGGCCGAGGTGTTTGAGCACTTCCGCTGCCGCGTCGGCGCCGAGCGTGAGCAGGAGCATGGCGCTCCTTTCAAGCCCTTCTTCAGGTCCCGTTGGCACCCATCCACCCCTTGATCATCTCGGCCACCTGTTTGGGGTCCTGCTGCGCGGTTTCGCGTGCCGCCTTGACCTTGTCGTCGTAGGTGGCCATGCCGTGCGTGGCGCGGTAAGCCTCTGACGTATCCCGCATCCTGGCGGCCTCGGCCTTTCTCTCGGCTTCGGCGCGTTGTGCGGCGGCGGCCAGCATTTCAAAGAGCGGTTTCATGAGCTTGGTCCAGATCAGATAGACGATGAGCGCGAAAACCAGATACTTGCCGAGTTCCTTGCCCAGCGCAACCAGTTCCGGATCTTGCCAGAGCTGAATCTCGGGTAAAACCTCGGGTTCCGGCGCCACGAAAGAGGCGGCGGCCACATTGATCGAGTCGCCGCGTGCCTGGCTGAAGCCCACCGCTTCGCGGACCAGATCATTGATGCGCTTCAACTCTTCGGCGCTGGGCGGTTTGCCCGGCTTGTTGTCATTTTCCGGCCCTTTTTTGTGGTTGACCACCACGGCGACCGACAGCCGCTTGACCATGCCCGTCGCACCGCGCGTGTGTCGCACGGTCTTGTCGACCTCGTAGTTGATGGTGGCGTTGCGGGTGTAATTGTTGTTCAGGCCACCAGCGCCAACACCTGCAGCGCCGCCAACCTGCGGGTTGGTGAGCGGCGCGGTGGCGGGGACGGGCGGCTGGTTGGAGAGCGCGCCGGGAATGCCGATTGCCGGCGGGTTGCCCGCGCCCGATTCGGCGGTCTGCTGGCTGCGGATGGCGGCTTCCGCAGCCGGGTTGGGCCGGTAGGTTTCCGCCACCTGATCGACGTGAGAAAAATCGAGCTCGGCCGCCACCTGGGCGCGGAAATTGCCACGGCCGACCAGCGGTTCGAGAATGGTCTCGACGCGCTGCAGATATTGCGTCTCGACATCCCTCACATATTTGAGCTGGCTGGGATTGAGGCTGGCGTTCTTCTGCGCATCCTGCTGCGCGGAGATCAGGTTGCCGTTCTGGTCGATCACGCTGACCTGCGCCGGGTTGAGTTGCGGCACCGAGGACGACACCAGATGCACGATGCCGGCGATCTGCGCGGCTTCGAGCGAGCGGCCGGGTTGCAGTCCGACCAGCACCGATGCGGACGGTTTCAGGTCATCCCGCAAAAAAGCGGTCTGCTTGGGGATGGCCAGATGCACGCGCGCGCCGCGCACGGCCGACAGCGTTTGTATGGTGCGCGCCAGTTCACCTTCCAGGCCGCGCTGGTAATTGATCTGCTCGGCGAACTGGCTGATGCCGAGCTTCTGGTTCTCCATCACCTCGAAGCCGACCAGCCCGCCCTTCGGCAGTCCCTGCGAAGCCAGGCGCAGCCGCGCGTCATGCACCATGCCGACCGGCACCATGATCGCGCCGCCGCCGCTCGAAAATTTGTAGGGAATGTTCTGCTGTTGCAAGGCCGTGACGATTTGGCCGCCGTCCTGGTCGGAGAGGTTCGAAAACAGCACCCCGTAAGACGCTTCCTTGGTCCACAACACGGCGCCGACCAGAATCGCGATGGCCAGGGCGATCGCCACCGCCGCGCCCATTTTCTGGCGTGCGTCGAGGCGGGAAAGTGCCGCCAGAGTGAAGGGGGGGGCTGTCGTTGCCTGATCTGCCATAAAAGAATGTGTGAAGCGTTGCCAATCGCGGGGCCAAAAAACGTGCGGCAATTGTGGCTTCTGCAAGCAAGTCGGGTTCCAGCAAGTAGCGGCAAAATTTGCCGCCATTTCGGTTACTGTTCGCCGTATCACCAGCGCTGACTTTTTGCGAACATGCCCCCACGATGAATGTCACCGACGCCACGCCGCCCACATTGCAGCCCGCCCCCGCCCTCGAAATCCCCACCGACCCGGCCAAGCTTGCCGAGGCCTTCAGGATTTTCAACCAGGTCTCCGAGGAGCTGTCGACCGCCTACGGCGCGCTGGAGCGGCAGGTGGTCGCGCTCACCGCCGAGCTGGCCGCCGCCAACGCCGAGACCGCGCGCCTCCGGGAGCAGGCCGAGCGCAATGCCCGCCTGACCGCGATGGGTGAAATGGCGGCGCAGCTCGCCCATCAACTGCGCACCCCGCTGGCCGCCGCGCTGCTCTATGCCGGCAACCTCGAAAACCCCGCGCTTCCCGAGGCCAGCCGCATCAGCATCGCGCAAAAGACCGTGGGGCGGTTGAAACATCTTGAGCGCCTGATTCAGGACATGCTGCTGTTCGCCCGTGGCGAAGTGCTGGGGCGCGAAGCGTTTGCGGTGGAGGATCTGCTGAATGAGCTGGCGCACACCTTCGAGCCGCTGGCGCGCACGCGCGGCGTCGAGTTCCTCCTGACGCCGGCTCCGCCCGGGTTGAGCGTCACCGGCAACCGCAAGGCGCTGACCGGCGCGCTCACCAACCTGCTCGAAAACGCCCTGCAGGCCGTGGCTGACAGGCCGGCAGGCAAGGTCGGCCTCGGCGTGGCGGTGACGGCGGAACTGATTGTCTTTACCGTCAAGGACAACGGGCGCGGCATGGCGCCGGAGGTCGCGATGCGCTCGTTCGAACCTTTCTACACCACCCGCACCGAAGGCACCGGCCTCGGACTTGCCATCGCCCGAGGCGTGGCGCGCGCGCATGGCGGCGGCATCGATGTCGAATCGACGCCCGGCGCGGGTACCGAATTTGTTTTAACCGTCAGCCGGGGCTCGGATGGCGCAGCACCCAAGGAGTCAGACTGATGGCCAAAGATGCAAAAAATGCAATGAACATTCTGGTTGTCGAAGACGACGACGCCCTGCGCGATGCGCTGCTGATCACGCTTGAAGCCGCCGGCTATCGCGTTACCGGCGCTGATGGCGGCCCCTCCGCCCTGGCGCGGCTTGAGCGGCAGGCTTTTCACATGGTCATTTCCGATCTGCGCATGAGCCCCATGGACGGCCTGCAACTGCTGGCCGAAATCCGCACCCGCAAACCCGGCCTGCCGGTGCTCTTGATGACGGCCTTCGGCGATGTCGACCGCGCCGTGGCGGCCATGAAGGGTGGCGCTTGCGACTTCATGCTGAAGCCCTTCGAGCCTAGAGCTTTGCTCGACCAGATCGAGCGTTACGCCATTCCCCCCGCCGCCCCGGGCGTCATCGCGGTGGCCCAGGCGACCCGTGACGTGCTGCTCCTGGCGGCGCGCGTGGCGAAAAGCGCTGCCACGGTCTTGCTCACCGGCGAATCCGGCGTCGGCAAGGAAGTCTTCGCCCGCTACATCCACGACCAGTCGCCGCGCTGCCGCGGGCCGTTCGTCGCCATCAACTGCGCGGCGATTCCCGACAACCTGCTGGAAGCCACGCTCTTCGGCCACGAGAAAGGCGCCTTCACCGGCGCGCAAAGCGCGCAGGCCGGCAAGTTCGAACAGGCCAACGGCGGCACCTTGTTGCTCGACGAAATTTCGGAAATGCCGCAAGCGCTGCAAGCCAAATTGCTGCGCGTCCTGCAGGAACGCGAAGTCGAGCGGGTGGGTGGCAAAAAGCCTCAGCCGGTCGATATCCGCGTGCTGGCGACCTCCAACCGCAACATGGCCGCGGAAGTCGCCGCCGGTCGCTTCCGCGAGGATTTGTATTACCGGCTAAACGTCTTTCCCCTGGCGATCCCGTCCTTGCGCGAACGGCCCGACGACATCGTGCCGCTGGCGCAACATTTCCTGGCCGTCCATGGCGCGCGCCTCGGCCGGGTGGCGAAAATCAGCGCGGCCGCGGCGGCAATCCTTGCCGCCCACCCCTGGCCGGGCAACGTGCGCGAACTCGAAAACGTCATGCAGCGCGCCCTGATTCTGGCACCCGCCGACAGCATCGAGGCGGAGCACCTGCTGCTGCAAGGCGCGGGCATTGCTTTGCCCGCCGCCGCCCCCATCAACCCGGCGGGCCCGGCTGCCGCCGTCCCGCCAGCGCCGACTTTTACGGTAGCGACGACGCAAGTCCCTGTATTCACGGGAATATCCGCCAACATGAAGGATCTCGAGCGGCAACACATCCTCGAAACCCTCGCCAAGGTCGGCGGCTCACGCAAGAAAGCCATCGAGATTCTGGGCATTTCCGAGCGCACGCTGCGTTACAAACTGAAGCAATATCGCGAAGAAAATGCGCCGGAGTAGAATTTCGGCACGCAGCTTGCTATAAATCCGTGAATGCCAATTTTTTGGCGACAGGAAATTCACCATGGCCATCGACACCAGCAACCTAGATCTGATGCTTTCCCAACTCAGCGCCGCCAGCGCGGCGGCGCAGGGCAAGGCCGCATCCGCCACGCCTGCAGGAGGCGTCGAATTCAGCCAGGCCCTCAAATCCGCCATCGATCAGGTCAGCATGGCCCAGCAATCCGCCCAGCAAATGACCAAGGATTTCGTCGCCGGGCAAAGCAACGTCGACTTGCAAGACGTCATGATCAACCTGCAAAAAGCCAGCCTGTCGTTTCAGCAGATGGTGCAGGTGCGCAACAAGCTCGTCAGCGCCTATCAGGACGTGATGAACATGCCGGTTTAAGAGTGCTAATATAGGTACCCTTAACAGGTCTCGGTAGTTCTTCATGTCCCATCATATTTTTGCTGAAACAACCGCGAGCGTATCGGAACTGAAAAAGAATCCGATGGGTACTGTCGCTGCGGGCGAGGGCTCTCCGGTGGCGATCCTCAACCGGAACGCACCCGCGTTCTACTGCGTGCCAGCCGAAGTGTATGAGCGGATGCTCGAACGACTCGATGACCTTGAGCTCAACGCAATAGCTGATGCTCGGGTTAAACAGCGCGTCACCAAGGTAGCGCTGGATGACCTATGAACTGGGCTTCGTTGCGGACGCGCTGAAAGAATGGCGCAAACTCGATAGCGGCATCCGGGAACAGTTCAAGAAAAAACTTGCGGAACGACTGGAGGGGCCGCGTTTGCCGTCGGCAAAATTGAGTGGCCACCCGGATCGTTACAAGATCAAGCTGCGTTCGGTGGGTTACCGTCTCGTGTACGAGGTGCGAGACGGCCAGTTGATCGTGGTGGTGGTTGCTGTCGGCAAGCGGGAGCGCAACGCGGTTTACAAAGCCGCCGCAGGGCGGTAGGAATTACCGGTTACCCGTTTCCCGCGCCTTCCGTTCCCGCTCCACCTTGATGATGTAACGCTGGATCAGGGTCGTCATCGGGCCGGGTAGTTTGACGAATTCGCAACCGGCGCGGCGGATGCGCGCACCGCTTCTCAGGGTGATCTCGAACAGACTTTTCACCTTGAGCGTGCCGGTGACCAGGCCGACTTCGGGCAATGCCAGCTGGCAATCGGGAAACACGCTATCGGTGCCAAACGGGATGCCCTCGGCTGGCGCCGAAATTCCCAGGCCGCCGCCGCTGATGTCGAAGACGTGGGCCTCATGGCCATGCAGGCTGCCGTCGGGCAGGGGAATCGTCACCATGCAGGTGAGCGGCCGGGCGATCGGCGTGGTCAGGCGATAGTATTCGCGGCGCTGCAGGCGCAGGACTTCGGCGGGCAACGCGGCGCGGAAGGCGGGGCGCCCATCCAGTTCCACCTGGGTGAAGCCGCGCAGGATGAACTGCACCCGCACCTTTTCCAGTGTGGTCACGCAAAAAAGTCTCTTGGCCTGCAAGGCCTTGTGGTTCATCTCGCTGCTGGGGCCGAAATCGAAGACGAGATGGTCGTCCGCCACCGCCGCCAGCGCGGTGATCAGCATGTCGCTGCCTTCATTGAAAAAGGCCGTGATCTGCGAAACGTGACTATACAAACCGCGCATCACCACCAGGATTTCCGCCGGCGTGCGCAGCATGAACTGGTCGTATTCGCCGCCTTCAAGAATGGTGGGCGACTTGGGCGCGGGAGTGGTGGTGTTGTCCATGGTGGCGTTTGACAAGCGCAGATTCTATTCCACCGCCGTACCGCCATTCAACGAAACATGTGTTGGAAATGAGCTCACCCCGAAAAACTCGCTCCGCTCGTTTCTCCCCTCAAGGGGCTAGAAACACTCGGGGCGGCCCTTCGTGTTTCTTGAGCGGTGTTTCCGTCCCCCTGCTCCATTCGATATAGCCAGGCCAGCAACTCGGCGACGGCGATATACAGGGCCGGGGGGATGTGATCATCCAGATCGACCTGCGAAAGCAGCGTCACCAACTCGGGCGACTCATGCACAAACACGCCATGCTCCTTGGCGCGCGCGATGATCTCCTGGGCGACCAACCCGCGCCCCTTGGCGACCACCTGCGGCGCGGCATCACCCGGCGCGTATTTCAGCGCCACGGCCAGTGAGCGTTCTTTCACCGCTTTTCTGCCCGCGTTTCTGCCCGGCCCACACTGAAGCCCGTGAGCGGCACGCCCGCCGTGGCGAGCGCCTCCGCCAGTTGCCGCGCGCCGCCTTGCAGGTTGGCGGCGCTGGCGTCACTGGGCGTGGCGAGCGTCACGCGCACGCCGTCGGCCGTCAGTTGCAAGGTGGCATCCACCAGTCCGAGACGCGGCATGGTCAGCGACAACGCGGTGCGCCAGTTCGACTTCTCTTCATCGTCACCCGTGGGCTGGCGTTCGTCCTCCCAGGCGATTTCCCAATCCATCGTCTGCCGCGGCCAGACCTCGCCCTGCCAGACCATGCGCTGCGTGGCGACGGTTTCAAGCTGCTGCTGCACCAGCGGGCGAATTTCTTCCGGCATCTGGCGCGCCAGGGTGGCTGACTGGATGGCTGACTGGATGGCTGACTGAGCGGCCGGGTTTGTTGTTGATCCGGCTGGCGCCGTCCCGCCAGCGCCGACTTTTGCGCCGTCCCCCGTGCTCGCGGCGAGCAGAAAAGCGCCGGGTGCCGAGCGCTGTCCCTGGGGTTCCTGCAGCAACCGGGAAAGCGACAGTTTGCCCGTCACCCATTGCGCCTGATGCGCCTCGTAGAACAGCCCGCTTTGCGCTACCGACCGGGCCAGGGCGGGCGCCAACTGGGCGGCGGCAGCGCCAGAGCGGGGCGGTTCCGTCAGGAGCGGCTGGTTGCGGTTCAGCTGCGCCGGTGGCGCGCGCTCGCCTTCGGCCGGCAGCAACTGCCCGATCATGCGCGCGGCCGGGCTGAAACGGGCAAACGGGTAGGGCGCCGCCTTGCCATCGGCTGTTGTACTCCCGTCGGCCGCCTTGGCGATAATTACTTTGCCCGAGCGATCGACAACCACCAGTTCGAGCAAATCGCCCGACTTGGCGCCCGCCGCCAGTTGCAAGGTCAGTTGCTGGCCGGCGACCAGTGCCCGGTAGGTATTGTTGGGGAGCGCTTCCTGGATCTGCGCGAAAAAAGTCTGACCCTGACGCAGTTCTGGCAGCCTGGACGGAATGTCACGCGGCGGCGTGATCGGCTGCAGCAGGTTCGCTTCGGTCTGCATCCGCATGCGGATGCCGACATCAGGAGGGATTAGCGCCATGGGGTTTCAGTCACGCCATTAATCATCCAGCCGCTTCAGGTCACGATAGAAATTCTCGTGCGGGCCGAAAGTCAGCAGTTTGATGCTTTCCGCATCAATTACGCGGTAAGCCAGCAGGCAAAGCTGATTGGACAATCTGAATTTGAAGACACGCACGCCGACAAGATCGCCCAGCTTCGCTTCCCCGATGGTGGGATCGGTGCTGATGGCACGCACTGCGGCGTCAAGGTCACTCTTCTGTGGCCGATGCAGCTTTTTGGTCGCGCGCACAAACGAGGGCGTGACAAGCAAGCGCATCAGTTGAACTCGTACTCGCCGACGACATCTTCCTGGTCGGCAACCAGAATCTCGCGGATCATGGCGAAAGGCAGGTCAGGGTTTTCCTCGGCGATTTTGCCAATCTTCGACCAGTACTCGATCTGCTTGGGCACCGAGCGATGCTGGATGTGCGCGCAGCGCCTGGCCTGGTCGACCAGGCCTTCTGACAGTTTTACATTGATGGACATAGTAGCCTCCTCGAAAAAGGCACATTTTAGTCCGAAAGATTGCGAAAGGTAACCTTTTGGATAATTATGGTCCGGCCGGTTAAGGGTTAGCTACCCGCGCCGTAAGCCCGGTCGATCTGGCGTTTCTTCACGTCGCCGGAGAGGAAGCGCCGCACCTGCTCCATCCAGGGTTCGGTATGGCGACGCACCTCGGCGTCGTCCTTGAGGATGCGCTGGATCATGGCGCGCTTTTTCTCCGCGTTGCGCGGATCGATGTTGCCGTCCTCGGCTTCCTTCATCATGGTATCGCGCAGATCAGCCACCGCGCGCTCCAGATCGATCAGGCGATCCCAGTCATTGGCGCGGGCCGCTTCCACCATGCGGGAGGACAGGGCGCACATCTGTTCGTAGATCTCGATCTGGGCAGGCATCAGCAGCATGCTAAGCGTCACGCCGCCCTTCTGCTGTCGGAAACAACGGCCGGATCGCGGGCTATTTCCTCCCAGGCGCCGCGCAGTTCGCGGAGCAGGCCGGAAACTTCCTCGATGATCTTTTTATCGTTCTTGAGATTGGCTGAAAGCAGGCGGGCGGCCATGTAGTCATACAGCGCCGCGAGCTTCTCGGACAGCCCGGAACTGTCGTTTGAACTGAGGCTGACCTTGAGACCGTTGATGATGATGTCGATGGCCTTGGAGATGGCCTGACCCTTTTCGGCGATCAAATTCTGCTGCATGGCGTGGCTGGCTGTGCCGAGCGCCATCAAGGCGCCATCGAAGAGCATCAGAATCAGCTTGTGCGGGTTGGCGGTGGGGACTCCTGTTTCGACGCCGATTTTGGTGTAGGCGGAGGATGGGTTGTGCATCGAGCCGAACATGGTCATATCCTCAAACGGTTAGCGGTTGTTGTTGCTGGCGCCGGGCAGGTTGGCGAGTTGTTGGGTGAGGTAATTCGAGGTCTGGTTCATGCTGGCGACGAGAACATCGAGTGCCGAGAATTGCGCGCGGTAGCGTTTTTCCACCTGAGCCAGGCGAACCTGCATGATCTCGCCGCGTTTTCTGATGTCCTTGATTGTTGTATTGATGCCATCGGTGCGGTTGGCGATCAGGCCGGTGGTGCCGATAACGTTCTCAAGCGCCTCGTTGAAGCGTACCGCGATGCCCTTGGTGCTGTCCGTGGTCGAGCCAAACAGGGCGGCCAGATCGATATCCCGGTTTTCCAGGGCTTTCTGCAGCTTGCCGGCATTGGTGCTCAACTTGCCGTCTTTTTGAACCTCAATGCCGATGTCGGAAAGCCGGCTGACGCCACCGGCCACGCCACTGATTGTGGCGCCGAGCAGGCTGCTCAGTTGTGACTGGATGCCACGTGCCGTACTGTCCCCGGTCAGCACCGAGGCTTTTTTATTCGCCACGTCGTAGGCGGTAAGGCTCTTGAGTTGGCTGGCCGCGTCGTTGTAAGCCCTGACGAAGGCGGCGATCGCCGCATTGGCAGACGCAGTGTCTTGCGCCACGGTTATTGTTGCCGTCCCGGCTTCCTTCTCCAGTTTCAGCGTCACCCCGTCGATGGCATCCGTGATGGTATTGCTCGAGCGGGTCAATAAAACGTTGTTGACCTTGAATGTGGCGTCGTCCGGCGGCTGCACGTTTTCCATGAAAGTGCCGTCTTCATCGGTCGCCAGGCCGCTGAGCGGATGGGCGCCGCCACTGCCGCTGTCGGCGACTGTCACCGTGATTTCGCCCGCGCTGCCCGTCGTGTTCGAGGTCAATACCAGCCGGTTGGTCGTACCGGTATTGACAATCGTGGCGGTCACGCCGGCATTCGCATCGTTGATGGCTTGACGGACGCCGGCCAGGGAATTGTTGTTGGCGTCAATGACGATGTCTTTGCTGGTGGTGCCGACCTTGATCGTCAGCGTGCCGGTGTTGAAAGTAGCGGTGTTGTCCGCATAGGGTGTCTGGGAGGCGATGGCGTGCTTTTTCGCCAGCGTTATGGTCTCGATGTTATAGGACCCGGCTGCCGCAGTGTTGAGTGCGGAGGCCGTCACTGCCAGCGACTCGGAGGAGACCGCCGATTTTCCCGTGAACGTGCTGCCCGTCATCAAGGTCCTGGCGGCCATCTGCAAAGACGCCAGCGCCCCTTTCAGCGAGCCGTAAGCCGACAGTTTGGCCTGCTGGCCCGCCTCCTTGGTCGCCAGCGCGGTCAACGGCTGGCTTTCGACACGCATCAGGCTGCTAACGATGCCGTTGATGTCGAGGCCGGAACCGAGTCCCGGAGATGAAATGACTGCCATGTCGTGTGCCCTTGTTCAGTGGATCTTATAACGGTCCATGAGTGCGTTTCCTTGAGGCTCGGAATCCGTGGACAAGAAAATCGATTGTGCCAGCAATCTCATCCCGCCTGGCGGCGAGCGACCCCACCGGGTGTTTGAGAATCCGCTCTGGCACCGCGGCCATCCTGGCGGTTTCCGGCAGGCACTCAATATCCTGCGGCACCAGGCGCACGGCGGGCTTTCCGGCACGGGCGATCAGCACCTCTTCGCCGTCAAGCGCAGCCTGAACCAATTGGAATAGATGGGTCTTGGCTTCGTAAAGGTTGTATTGGTGCATGACGGCCCCTGCATTGGTTGGTTGGTTGGTCTGACCCCGGTTTTCGATATTTAAACGGTGCGGATCAGGCCGCCGTAAGCCGCGAGGTGAGCATCGGCAGTCAGCAGCACGAGGGGTTCCACCATTGACTGCGCGACCAGCAGGCGGTCGAACGGATCCTTGTGCCCGTTCAGGAGTGGCAGCCTGCTTACCTGAACCGCGTGGGACGCCCTCACGGGCAGTTCGTAAAAGCCGCTCTCCTGGATTGCACATGCCATGGCTTCAACATCGGCATCGATCTTTCCTGTAACAGCCTTGATCGAGATTTCCCAAAGTGAAGCGACAGACACAAAAACCTCCGCTGCATTTTCAATTTGCGTTCTTGCGGTCTGGTTCAGTTTGGGGCTATCGCTTACCACCCACAGGAATACGTGGGTATCCAGCAGGATGCGCATCATCGCCCTTCGAAACCGGCTAACACTTCTTCGGGCAGGGGCGCGTCAAAGTCATCACTCACCCTGACCTTTCCCTTCAGCACGCCAAAACAGACCGGGCGCCTTTGCGGGGAAATGGAAGTGAGTCGGGCGACCGGCTTTCCGCCACGGGCGATTATGATGTCTTCCCCTGCCTCGGCCTTTTCGACATAGCGAGAGAACTGCGTTTTAGCTTCGTAAATATTCACTTGTTCCATCTTCGGCCCCTTGGACTTGATCAGACCTAGTCTAGTTGTTGCCTGGCGAATGTCAAGAACCGTGGCGGAAATGGGGAAATGGTGTCTGACACCATTTCCACGCTATTCAGCGCATCGCCATCCGTGCTGCCTCGGCCAGAAAGCCGGATCTCGTCTCGCCATGGGCGCGGGCGTACTCATCGATCTTCGCCAGCAACAAACGCGGCAAGGTGATATTCAGCTTTTCAGCGGGGCCGAAGTAACGCTCCACAGGCACTTCCACCACCGCCCAAATCCAGCCCGCGAAATCGGGATCGGACTGATGCTCTGCCAGGGTTTTGGCAACCGGCACATCACCGCCATCCTCGATCACCGTTTCGCACCACATATCAATCGCCTCGCGAGCGTTATCCACGGCTTTGTCCAGGGTGTCGCCCGCCGAAAAGCAGCCAGGCAAATCCGGGACAACCACACCGAATGCCGTGGTTTCAGCACCCGGCTCAATTGCGACAATGAATTTCATGGTCAGGCTCCTTTTTTCAATCCAGCTTGTTTAAGCAGCTTGTGCACCAAGCCCACCCCCAAATCCTGCTTGGGATGAGGCACGCTGATGTGCCGGGTTTGCCGGGGTGAGTAAAAATATGATGGCTCCCCTTCGCACCGCGCAGCGTCCAGCCATCTGCCTAGAGTTGCTTGATGAGTTGCTTGCTGTTCATGGTGGTTATCATAACCACCCAGCAATAATTGTCTACGGCTTTTACTACGGAGGACACGGAGAAAACCAAGCCATTGCACCCCATGCAAAGAAAAAGCCCGCGCCGGCGAACCGGGGCGGGCTTTCAGTTCCTTCTGCCTCTTGTGCTAACGCTCAGGCTTCTTGCCTTAACAGCAACCCCTGCATCCTGTCGAGTGATTTGGCGATTTCCAGCATTTCCTCGGAAGGAATCTGCCGAATCATTTCGCCAATTTCGCCGTCGGTGATGCGGACGATTGACTTACCGGTGCTGTCGTCAATGGAGAAATTCACGCCGTTGGAGACGATGGGGTCTACCAGTTGCTTGAGTTCCTTGACGATTTGCTCGACCTTGGCCCGTTCGGGGGGTGG
>JAUXNZ010000064.1 GCA_030682595.1 Rhodocyclaceae bacterium
GAAAAAACCGTCGGCAAGGAGGGGCCGCACGCGCTGGCGTCCTTCAAACGCGTTATCGACATCAACCTGGTCGGCACCTTCAACATGATTCGCCTGGCGGCGGATGCCATGTGTCGCAACGCGCCGAACGCCGCAGGCGAGCGGGGCGTGATCGTCAGCACCGCGTCGGTGGCGGCGTACGAAGGCCAGTTGGGGCAGGTAGCGTATGCCGCGTCGAAAGCCGGCATTGTCGGCATGACCCTGCCGATCGCCCGCGATTTGTCGCGCAATGGCATCCGGGTGATGACCATCGCGCCGGGCATTTTCGAGACGCCGATGCTGCTGGGGATGCCACCAGAGGTGCAGGAGGCGCTGGGCAAGATGGTGCCGTTTCCCTCGCGCTTGGGCAAGCCGGCCGAATATGCCGCGCTGGCGCTGCACATCTTCGAAAACCCGATGTTGAACGGCGAGGTGATCCGCCTCGACGGCGCCATTCGCATGCAGCCCAAATAATTTTGGGTACTGCGGAGCGTTGTTACCACTGCGGCCTGCCGGTGCCGGCCGGCGGCGACTGGCAGGTCACGATTGACGCCGTGCCGCAGCCGATGTGCTGCGCCGGCTGTCAGGCCGTCGCGCAGGCGATCGTTGCCAACAACCTGACGGATTATTACCGGCATCGCGACGCCATGCCGGAAAGCCAGCGCGAGGCCATGCCGCAGGCCTTGCAGGAGCTGGGGCTGTTCGACCATCCCGAGGTGCAGAAAAATTTTGTCCGGCCGGTGGGTGAACATGAACGCGAGGCGGCGCTGATTCTCGAAGGCATCACCTGCGCGGCCTGCGTCTGGCTCAACGAGGCGCATCTGGCCCGTCAGCCGGGCGTGACCGCAGTGGACATCAATTACGCCACGCGCCGCGCCCGGGTGCGCTGGGACGAGCGGGTCACCAAGTTGTCGGCGCTGCTCGAGGCCATCCAGGCGATCGGCTATCGCGCCCACCCCTACGATATCGCCCGCTCCGAGCAATTGGCGCAAAAGGAGCGCCGTACCGCCCAATGGCGGTTGTTCGTCGCGGGTTTTGGCATGATGCAGGTGATGATGTATGCCTTGCCGGTGTATTTCGCTGACGGCGACATGACGGCGGATATCGAGCAGTTGATGCGATGGGCAAGTTTGCTCCTGACCCTGCCGGTGATGGCCTATTCGTCCGCTCCCTTCTTTGCCAATGCCTGGCGCGATTTGCGGTTCAAGCGGGTGGGCATGGATGTGCCGGTGGCGCTCGGCATCGGTAGCGTCTTCGCCGCCAGCCTCTGGGCGACCCTGATGGCGACCGGCGAGGTGTATTTCGATGCGGTGACGATGTTTGTGTTTTTCCTGCTGACCGGACGCTATCTGGAGATGATGGCGCGCCAGAAGGCGGCGCGCGGTGTCGAGGAACTGGCGCGGGCGCTGCCGGCCTTTGCCGAACGCCTGTCGCATTGGCCGGCGCGTGATGGCGAGCGGGTGGCGGTGGCTGATCTGTGTGCCGGCGATTGTGTGCTGGTGCGGCCGGGTGAAGTGATCCCGGGCGACGGCGGGGTGATCGATGGCGCAAGCAGCACCGATGAGTCGCTGTTGACCGGGGAAAGCAGGCCGTGCGCCAAGCAGATCGGCGACGCGGTGATTGGTGGCAGTCTGAATGTGTCAAGTCCGCTGGTGGTGCGCTTGCAGCGCGTGGGCGAGGCGACGCGCCTGGCCTCGATTCGCCGCCTGATGGAGCAGGCGGCCGCGGAAAAGCCGGCGCTGGTCCAACTGGCGGATCGCATTGCCTTCCACTTTGTCTGGATTTTGCTCGTGCTGGCTGTCGCGACCGGGCTTTACTGGCTGAATACCAACCCGGTTCAGGCGCTGTGGATATTCGTTTCCGTGTTGGTGGTGAGTTGTCCTTGTGCACTTGCGCTGGCGACTCCGACGGCGCTGACCGTGGCTACCGGCGCACTGGCACGCGAAGGGGTGCTGGTCACGCGCGGTCATGCCATTGAAACGCTGGCCCGCGCCAGCCACTGGATTTTCGACAAGACCGGCACCCTGACGGTCGGCCGACCGACGGTGGTGGCGCTGCAACTTGACGCTGCGGCAAATCCAGCGGAAGTCCCGACACTGGTGCGCGCGCTCGAGGGGGCGTCAGAACATCCGCTCGGCCGCGCCTTGCTGGAGAAAGTCGGCGCTGGCGAGACGGCGTCGGTGACCGGGTTAAGAGCGCTGACGGGGCAGGGTATCGAGGCGCGGCTGAACCATGCGGACGGCCCGCGCCAGCTGAGAATTGGTGTGCCAGCATTCGTCGCCGAGTTGCATGGCAAACCACTGCCACAGGAGATGGCTGGCTGGCTCCAATCTGGCGACACCGTGGTGGCGCTGGGCGACGCGAAGGGCTGGCTGGCCTGGTTCCGGATCGCCGATGCCTTGCGCCCCGGGGTGGCCGCCACGCTCGGCGCAATGCGCGCACGCGGGCTGAAATTGACCATCCTGTCGGGCGATGCGCCAGAAACAGTGGCAGCGGTGGCGGCGGAACTGGGCATCGACGACTTCCATGGCGGCATGACCCCGGAGGGGAAGCATGCCTATCTGAGCGAACTACAGGCGCGCGGTGCAACCGTGGCGATGGTCGGCGATGGCGTGAATGACGCACCCGTGCTGGCGCAGGCGCATGTGTCGATCGCCATGGGCGGCGGCACCGAACTGGCCCGTGGTCAGGCCGACGTGATCCTGTTGTCCGACGATCTGACGCATCTCGCCCGCGGCGCTTTACTGGCGCGCCGCACCTTGTCGATCATCCGGCAGAATCTGGCCTGGTCTTTTGCTTACAACGTTACGGCGATACCATTGGCCATGGCAGGTTGGGTCACGCCATGGATGGCGGGTATCGGCATGTCGGCCAGTTCATTGCTGGTGGTCATGAACGCGTTGCGGCTGCAAAAAAAACGGAGGGGTTGAATGGAAAGTTTGTATCTGTTGATCCCTTTTTCGGTGGTGCTGGTCTTCGTGATCGGCGTCATCTTCTGGTGGTCTTTGAAGAGCGGTCAGATGGAAGATCTGGAAGGGCCGGCCTATCGCGTGTTGATGGACGATGATCGCGTCACGCCAGCGCCGAAGGAAAATCCCCCAAGCAAGGAGTCTGTTGACGCAGATCAAATCCCACTAAACAAGTAAGGGTAAGATTGCGCGGTTCGTTTCATCGGTTAGTCTCTCTGTTGGGGTTGGGGGTGCGCGGTTGCGCACCCCTTTTTTTTGCTTGTAGCCATAGGCCTAGAGTGGTTAAATAACCACATAAATAAAATTGTCTTAGAAAAAGTTGACCTGAGTCAATTTGACGCACCTGATGTGAAGTATCCTTCGCCCCCATCCTCCCGGGGGAATGAATGGAGCGGGCGGGGCGGTTTGTTTTTATATGAGAGAGGTGAACACCATCATGCAATCGCAAGCGACTTACAACTACAAGGTTGTGCGCCAGTTCGCCGTGATGACCGTTATCTGGGGCATCGTCGGCATGCTGGTCGGCGTCATAATCGCCTCCCAACTGGTCTGGCCGGATCTGTTGCCCTTCGAATGGCTGTCCTATGGAAGGCTGAGGCCGCTACACACCAACGCCGTGATCTTCGCCTTCGGCGGTTGCGCGCTGTTCGCCACCTCGTTTTACGTGGTGCAGCGCACCTGCCATACCTCGTTATTCCTTCCCGGCCTGGCGACCTTCATTTTCTGGGGCTGGCAGGTCGTCATCGTGCTGGCCGCGATCACGCTGCCGCTGGGCTTTACCCAGGGCAAGGAATACGCCGAGCTCGAGTGGCCGATCGATATCCTGATCACCGTTATCTGGGTGGCCTACGCTATCGTATTCTTCGGTACCATCGGCATCCGCAAGACCCCGCACATTTATGTGGCCAACTGGTTCTACGGCGCCTTCATCATTGCCGTCGCACTCTTGCACATCTTCAACAGTGCGGCGATCCCCGTCACCCTGACCAAGTCCTACTCGGCCTATGCCGGCGTGCAGGATGCGATGATCCAGTGGTGGTACGGCCATAACGCGGTGGGCTTCTTCCTGACCGCCGCCTTCCTCGGCATGATGTACTACTTCGTGCCGAAACAGGCCGAACGGCCGATCTATTCCTACCGTCTGTCTGTGGTGCACTTCTGGGCGCTGGTTTTTACCTACATGTGGGCCGGTCCGCACCACCTGCACTACACCGCGTTGCCCGACTGGACACAATCCATCGGCATGGTCTTCTCGCTGATCCTGCTGGCGCCTTCCTGGGGCGGCATGATCAACGGCATCATGACGCTGTCCGGCGCCTGGCACAAGCTGCGTGACGACCCGATTCTCAAGTTCATGATCGTTTCGCTGTCCTTCTACGGCATGTCGACCTTCGAAGGTCCGATGATGTCGATCAAGACGGTCAACGCGCTGTCGCATTACACGGACTGGACGGTCGGCCACGTGCATTCCGGAGCGCTCGGCTGGGTGGCGATGATCTCCATCGGTTCGATTTACTACCTGATTCCGCGGCTGTTCGGTAAGGCGCAAATGTATTCGGTCGGACTGATCAATGTGCATTTCTGGCTGGCCACGCTCGGCACCGTGCTCTACATCGCCGCGCTGTGGATCTCCGGCGTGATGCAGGGTCTGATGTGGCGCGCCACCAACGCGGACGGCACGCTGACCTATTCCTTCGTCGAGTCGGTCAAGGCCTCCTACCCGTTCTGGACCATTCGCGTCGTCGGCGGCGTGTTGTTCCTCACCGGCATGCTGCTGATGGCCTACAACATGTTCAAGACCATCGCCAGTGGCAAAGCGGTCGATGACGCCCCCGTCCTCGCCCCCGCCCACGCCCACTGATCGCAAGGGAGACCATCACCATGTTGACACACGCGAAAATCGAAACCAGCAACACCCTGATGATCGTTCTGACCACGTTGGTCCTGGTCTGGGGCGGCCTGGTGGAAATCGTGCCACTGTTCTTCCAGAAATCATTGACCACGCCGGTCAATGAGCTGGTCAAGCCTTATCCCGCCCTGCAACTGGCCGGACGCGACATCTACATCCGCGAGGGTTGCTACAACTGCCACTCGCAGATGATTCGTCCCTTCCGCGCGGAAACCGAGCGTTACGGCCACTACTCGGTGGCGGGTGAGTTTGTCTATGATCATCCGTTCCAGTGGGGCTCCAAGCGCACCGGCCCTGATCTGGCGCGGGTGGGCGGGCGCTACTCCGACCAGTGGCACAAGATCCATCTGTTGAATCCGCGCGACGTCGTGCCCGAGTCGAACATGCCGGCTTACGCCTGGCTGGATCGGCCGCTCAAGGAGCCGAATATCGGCGCCAAGATGGCGGCGCTGCGCAAGGTGGGCGTTCCCTATACCGACCAGGAAATTGCCGAAGCGCCGCAGGCGGTCGAAGGCAAAACCGAAGTCGAGGCCGTCATCGCCTACCTGCAGGGCATGGGTCTGGCGCTCAAGCAGACCCGCTAAGCCAAAATGGATATCAACGACCTGCGTTCCATCTTCACGGTGCTGGTGTTCGGCGCGTTCATCGGCATCGTGGCGTGGGCATACTCCTCCAAGCGCAAGCAAGCGTTCGATGAAGCGGCCAGACTGCCGCTCGACGACGACGAGCCAGCCAGCCAGGAGAATGCAGTGGGCCAAAAGCACAACTGAAAGGAATTCGTCATGGATTTCAAGAACACGAGCGATTTCGTCCACGGTTTCTGGAACTACTACGTCATCGTCATCGTCATCGTCAGCATCATCGGCTGCGCCGTATTTTTGTGGGTGCAAGGCTTTGCCAAGCACAAGCCCGGCGAGGTGACCGGCCACGTCTGGGACGAGAATCTCGAGGAGTACAGCAACCCACTGCCCAACTGGTGGCGCTGGATGTTTTACATCACCGTGGTGTTCGCGCTGGTTTATCTCGCGCTTTATCCCGGCCTCGGCAACATGGCGGGCAGCTTTGGCTGGACGGCGCGCGGCCAGTACGAAGCCGAGATGCAGGCGGCCGAGGTGCAATATGGTCCTAAATTCAACCAGTTCCTCCAGCAGGACATCATGACCGTGGCGGCCAACCCGGAAGCCAGGGAAATGGGCGCGCGGCTGTTCCAGACGTATTGCGCCCAGTGCCATGGCGGCGACGCCGGCGGCTCGCCGAGCTTCCCCAACCTGAAGGACGGCGACTGGCTGTGGGGCGGCACGCCCGACCGGATCAAGGAGAGCATCACGCTCGGCCGGATGGGCGTGATGCCCCCGATGGGCACCAAGCCCGACATGGACGCCGAGCAGGTCAAGGATGTCGTGCACTATGTGCGTTCCCTGTCCGGTCTGACGGCCGACTCGGTGCGTATCCAGCGTGGCCAGGAACTCTATCCGCAAGCCTGCGCGGCCTGTCATGGCGTCGATGCGAAAGGCATGGAAGCGGCCGGCTATCCGAACCTGACCGACAAAATCTGGCTGCACGGCTCGCGCGAAGACAAGATGATCGAGATCGTCACCAAGGGCATCACCAATCAAATGCCACCCTATGGCGAATTCATTGGCGAAGCCAGGGTGCATCTGCTGACCGCCTATGTCTGGGGTCTGGGCGGTGGCGTCAAGCCAGTCGCTGCGCAATAGTCACACGATGTTTATCAACTCTCGGCCATGACCGGCCGAGAGTTTCTCGCCGACCTTTGGTGGGTGGGTGTCGCATGGGCGATAATGGAAAGGTGTGCAAAGGCAGACTTCGGGGAATGCCCCGCCTTGTGTACCCCCATTGAGACGACGTAAGTCATGAACCAGAAAAATTCCCAAGTTGCCACCGCCGCTCCCGTAGCGGAAGAGGGTCTCTACAAGGCGCGCAAAAAGATCCAGGTGCGTTCGGTGACCGGCATATTCGCGACCTGGCGCTGGGCGTTGGTCTGGCTTACGCAGTTGCTGTATTACGGTTTGCCGTGGCTGCAATGGAATGACCGGCAGGCCGTGCTGCTCGATCTGGTCAATCGCAAATTCTATATTTTCGGGCTGGTATTGTGGCCGCAGGATGTATTTTTCCTCGCCATCATCCTGATCATCTCGGCTTACGCGCTGTTTTTGTTTACGGCGGTGGCGGGACGCCTGTGGTGCGGCTATGCCTGTGCGCAGACGGTATTTACCTAAATGTTCATGTGGATCGAGGAGAAGATCGAAGGCAAGCGCAGCGCCCGCATCAAGCTCGACAAGGCGCCGCTGGACGCGCGCAAGCTGACCCGGCGCGGCCTCAAATATGGCGCATGGATTTTGCTGGCGCTGTGGACGGGCTTTACGCTGGTCGGTTACTTCACGCCGATCAAGGAACTCTGGGTTTCGTTCTGGTCATGGAATCTGGGTCCCTGGGAAACCTTCTGGATCTTCTTTTACGCCGCCTTCACCTATGCCTTCGCCGGGCACATGCGCGAACAGGTGTGCCTGTACATGTGCCCTTATGCGCGCTTCCAGGGCGTCATGTTCGACCCGGATACCCTGGTGATCACCTACGACCCGGAGCGCGGTGAGCCGCGCGGGCAGCGCAAGAAAGGTGTTGCTCCGCAGAGCATCGGCAAGGGCGACTGCGTCGATTGCGATATCTGCGTGCAGGTCTGTCCGACCGGCATCGACATTCGCGACGGCCTGCAATACGAATGCATCGGTTGTGCCGCCTGCATCGATGCCTGCGACGCCGTCATGGCGCAGATGAATTACCCCAAGGGCCTGATTCGCTATACCACCGAGAATGCGCTGGAGCGCCATTGGGGCATGAAGGAGATCCTCGCTCACGTGGTGCGTCCGCGCATTGTCATCTACAGCCTTATCCTGGCCGGCCTCACGCTGGCGCTGATCTGGGGCCTGGCCAACAAGGCCGATCTGCGCGTCAATGTGCTGCGTGACCGCGCCATTCTGGCACGCGAAGTCGAGGGCGGCTTGATCGAAAATGTCTATCGTCTGCAGGTCATGAATGTCACCGAACAGGCGCATCGTTACACCGTGTCGGTATCCGGACTCAATGACATCCGGCTGGAGGGTGCGAGTTCGATCGAGGTGCCCGCCGTCACGACCAAGACCCTGCCGATCCTGGTCCGGGTGCCTCTGGAATCCGGCCAGAAGGGCGCACATATGATTTATTTCGATGTCCAGGCAGAAAACAACAGCGGGATGGCCGTGCATGAAAAGGCCACTTTTCTGATTCCCTGATTTCCCATGCAATACGAATGAACATTATGACCACTCCAATGATAGAAAATCCAAACCCCTGGTATCGGGAACCCTGGCCTTGGCTCCTCATGGCGTTACCGGCCACCTCCGTGGTCGTGGGACTTGCCTTTGCCTGGGCGGCCGTGGTGACCAACGATGGATTGGTGACCGAGGATTATTACAAGCAGGGGCAAATGATCGGGGAGACGCTGGCGAAAAGCCGGCGCGCGGAAGAACTGGGCATTGCCGCCGGCCTGCGTCTGACGAGCGAGAGCATTCGCATCCGGCTTAGCGCCCGGCAGGCGGACATGCCGATGCCGTCAGCCTTGCTCGTGACGGTGTCGCATCCGACCCGCGCCGGCCAGGATCAGAGAAGCGTTCTCAAACCCGCTGGTGATGCCTATGTCGGAAGCTTGCAAACAACGGCATCCGGCCACCGGCTGGTGCTGATCGAGGATGAAGAAAAAACCTGGCGGCTGGTGGGCAGCGTGGTATTGCCCGCCGCCAACGAAACGGTCATCGGCGGCGGCTAACGATAGACCAGTACCGGAATCTTCGAGTGTGTCAGCACCTTTTGCGTTTCGGAGCCAAGCAATAAACCACTGAAGCCGCGGCGTCCGTGGGATGCCATGAAGATGAGGTCGCAGCCGGCGGTATCCGCCCCCGCAATCACCGCCTCGAAGGGAATGTCGCTGGTCACGGCCAGTGATTCACATGGGACGTTGCGCCCCTCGGCAAGCTTCACGCATGCGCCCAGTATGGCAGCGGCCTGCTTGTCGGCTATCTCGGCAAATTTTTCCGGGGTAGTCGGATCGATCAGCGCGCCCTCGCCAAAAAAGGCGATCGGATACTCGGGTTTGGCGTAGAAAAAGGTGACGCGCGCACCCAACACGGCTGCGAAATCGACCGCTTGATTGACGGCTTCCGTCGAGAGTTGCGAGCCATCGGTCGGAACGAGAATGTGTTTGAACATATTTCCCCCCACTGGTAAGCATGGTTGGCGCTTGACGCAGATCAACACTCACGACCCCGTCTCCCGCCACAATCATAGCCCATTCTGCTGGCAGGGTCGGGGAGATTGGGTCAGGGAGAGTCAGGCATGGCAAACGGCAAGCATCCGGTGGCCGCATTCGCGCCGCACCGCGCCCTCCGCTCAATGAGTGAGGCGGTGGAAACCACAATTGATCCGCTGGGCTTGGCGATGCCGCTGTTGCACGCTCAACTGGCCTGGGTGACGCACCCGCAGGAACTGGCCGAGGTCGCGGCGGAACTCTCGGCCCGTATGCTGGCGCTGCAGGGGCATGCGTGGCAGCGCTTTCTGGGGGCGCAGGGCCCGGATCTCGAGGAGCCGCATCCGGACGACACCCGGTTTGTCGATCCGGTGTGGCAGGAGTCGGCGGGCTGGAATATCGCCAAGCAATGGTATCTGCTGACCACCCACTTCACGCAGGACATGCTCTACCAGTCGCACGGCCTGTCGAACCGGGATCGCCGCCGTGCCGCGTTCTGGTGGCGCAAATGGCTCAATGCGATGGCGCCGACCAACTTTTTGTTGAGCAATCCGGTGGCGCTGCAAAAAGCTGTCGAGAGCAACGGCGAAAGCCTGCTGCGCGGGATGCGGATATTTCTGGATGACGCTAGGGCCGGCAACATCCGCATGACGCGCCCCGATGACTTCAAGGTCGGCGTGAACCTCGCCACCACGCCGGGCAAGGTGGTGCTGCAAAATCGCTTGCTCGAGCTGATTCACTATGCACCGACCGCGCCTGAGACCTATCGCACACCGCTGCTGATCGTCACGCCGTGGATCAACAAATACTACATCCTCGACCTGACGCCGAAAAAAAGCCTCGTCAGATTCCTGCTCGGGCAGGGCTTCGACGTCTATATCACCAGTTGGAAGAACCCGGATGCCGCGCTGGCCGGTGTCGGTTTCGACGACTACATGACGGAAGGCATCGGTGCCGCCGTGGATGCGGTGCGCAGCATTTCGAAGAGCGACAAGCTGCATGCGGCGGGCTATTGCATCGGCGGGGCGGCCCTGGCCGCCTGGCTGGCCTGGGCGAACCGCCACTATGCCGCCCAGGACGTGCCGCTGGCCAGCGCGACCTTCCTCACCACCTTGGTCGATTATCACAAGCCGGGCGACGTCGAGGTCTTTCTGGATGAAGGCAGCTTCAAATATCTGGCCCGCAACATGGCGCAGAAAGGCTTTCTCGACGGCAAGGAGATGGCTGCCGCCTTCCGCCTGCTGCGCTCGAACAGCCTGATCTGGCATTACGTCGTGCATGGCTATCTGTATGGCGAGAAGCCGCCGCCCTTCGACGTGTTGTTCTGGAACATGGACACCACGCGCATGCCGGCGAAAATGCACACTTGGTATCTGCGCAATTTCTATCTCGACAACAAACTGGTCAAGAAGGATGCGCTGGAGGTGGCGGGCCAGCCGCTCGATCTTTCCCGCATCGTGCAGCCCGTGTATGCGGTGGGGGCGGCGGACGATCACATTGCGCCCTGGCAGCAGACTTTCCGTTTGAACAATTGGGTAGCCGGGCCCAAGCGCTATGTACTGTCGAGTTCCGGCCATATTTTCGGCATCGTCAATCCGGTGGTGAGTCCACCCAGGCGCGAATACTGGGTGGGCGAAGCCGAGCGGCATGACAGCGCTGCGGACTGGCAAGATCGCGCAGAGCATCATGCCGGCAGTTGGTGGGAAGACTGGATGCACTGGCTCAAACCGCAGTCGGGCGCCCTGGGCAAGCCGCAAGCCATGGCCAGCAAGGCTTACCCGGCCCTTGCGGATGCGCCCGGCACCTACGTTCTGGAAAGTTAAAAGTCGGCGCTGGCAGGACGGCACCACGCGCCATCGGCTATCATTACGGACTATAACTTAGGCCGCAATCCGGGGGACAGGCCGCCGGGCGTGGTCGTGGATAGTGATAATGAAACGTGTGGATGATTTCCGTCTGAAGCTGGGCAAGCATGAGCTGATGCCCATCGTCATCGGCGGCATGGGGGTGGATATTTCGACCACCGAACTGGCGCTCGTGGCGGCGCGGCTGGGTGGTGTCGGCCACATTTCCGACGCGATGGTGCCGACCATCTCGGATCGGCGCTACAACACCAAGTACGTCAAGGACAAGCTCAAACAATACAAGTACAACGTCGCCAACGACGACAAGTCGGATGTGCAGTTCGATCTCGCGCGCCTGGCCGAGGCCACGGAGATGCATGTGAAGAGCACCATGGAAGCCAAGCGCGGCTCCGGGCTGATCCTCATCAACTGCATGGAAAAGCTGACGATGAACGCGCCGAAGGAGACGCTGCGGGTAAGGCTGCGCTCCGCGCTTGACGCCGGCATCGATGGCATCACGCTGGCGGCCGGCCTGCACCTCGGTTCGTTTGCCCTGATGGAAGATCATCCGCGTTTCCGCGATGCCAAGCTCGGCATTATCGTCTCGTCGCTGCGTGCCTTGCAACTGTTTATCAAGAAGAGCGCGCGCACCCGCCGCCTGCCCGACTATGTGGTCGTCGAAGGGCCGCTGGCGGGTGGCCATCTGGGCTTTGGCATGGATTGGGCGCAATACGACCTCGCCACCATCGTCGCCGAAATCCGCGCCTGGCTGGCCGCCGAGCAGCTCGACATCCCGCTGATTCCGGCCGGTGGCATCTTCACCGGCGGCGACGCCGCCGACTTCCTCGAGCATGGCGCGGCAGCGGTGCAGGTGGCGACTCGGTTTACCGTGGCCAAGGAATGCGGCCTGCCCGATGATGTCAAGCAGGAGTATTTCAAGGCCAGCGAAGACGACATCGAGGTCAATGGTATTTCGCCGACCGGCTATCCGATGCGCATGCTGAAGAAAAGCCCCGCCATTGGTGACGGCATTCGCCCCAACTGCGAGGCGTATGGCTACATTCTCGATGCCAACGGCAATTGCCAGTACATCCAGGCCTATAACCGCGAGCTGGCTGCCCATCCTGGCGCCAAGAAGATCAAGGTCTGGGACAAGACCTGCCTGTGCACGCAAATGCGCAATTTCGACCTATGGACCTGCGGCCATTACACCTATCGCCTCAAGGACAC
>JAUXNZ010000220.1 GCA_030682595.1 Rhodocyclaceae bacterium
ACCTGCCGCCTCGCCCTCACCGGCTATCCGCACGGCTTGCCGAGCTGGGAAATCGTCGGCGGTAGCGCAGCACTCAAGGAAGTCCGTTTCTGGAAGGAATACGACACCATCCTGAAGGGCTTCATCGATTTCTACCGCACCTTCTTTACCCAGGTATCGACACGCAACGCGCCACTGCCGCAGAATGCCTATTTTCCCGAACTGGTCGAGGCCAGGCTGCTGTTCAACAACGACTTCCTGAAGACCGCAAAAATGGTGCGCGACCGCTGCATCACCGATGCGAAATATGCCAACTCGATTCGCTGGCAGCCTGCTTTCAAGCAGCTGATCTACCGCAATGACGAGGGCCGGCTGATTGTCACCATCAGCCAGAATTCCATCGGCAATGCAATCACGGAACTGCTGGGAGTTGTCGTCAAACGTGTTCCCGACGCAACCGCCTATGAAAAGGCCGAACCGGCGTTGATCGAAAAACTGTTGGAAGTACGCCGTCGCCTGATCGAAGCCGACCTTGGCAGCGGCATCGCCACCCCCGATTGGAACGCAACGGGAGTGGCGTAGCAGCTGACCTGATCAGGCCTCGGCAGCCGCTGCGTCGTCGCTGGGTGCGGCACCCGGCTTGTCGTCGTCGACCGGCGGCTTGACGGGAGTCGCAACCGGCTTGGGCGGACGCGGCGGCTTGCCTTCCATGATGTCGTTGATCTGGTCCGCATCGATGGTTTCCAGTTCAAGCAGCGCGGCGGTCATGGCCTCGACCTTGTCGCGGTTTTCTTCCAATAGACGGCGCGCCAGGCCATATTGCTCGTCGATGATGCGGCGAATCTCCGCGTCGACCGTCTGCAACGAAGCTTCGGACATGTTCTTGTGCGTGGTGACCGAACGGCCAAGGAATACTTCGCCCTCCTCCTCGCCATACACCATCGGGCCAAGCTTGTCGGACATACCCCACTGCGTCACCATACGCCGCGCCAGATCGGTGGCGCGCTGGAAGTCGTTGGACGCGCCGGTGGTCATCTGGTGCATGAACAGCTCTTCGGCAATGCGGCCGCCAAACAGCACCGTGATGGTATTCAGCAGGCGGTCGCGATCCTGGCTGTAACGGTCTTCCGTGGGCAACTGCATGGTGACGCCGAGTGCGCGACCGCGCGGAATGATCGTTACCTTGTGCACCGGGTCGGTCTTGGGCAACAGCCTGGCAACGACGGCATGGCCGGACTCATGGTAGGCGGTATTCCTGCGCTCTTCCTCGGGCATGACCATCGAACGGCGCTCGGCGCCCATCATGATCTTGTCCTTGGCACGCTCGAAGTCATCCATGTCCACCAAGCGCTTGTTCGCGCGGGCGGCAAACAGTGCCGCCTCGTTCACCAGGTTGGCCAGATCGGCGCCGGAAAAACCGGGGCAGCCGCGGGCCAGCACGGAAGGGTCGACGTCCGGTGCGAGTGGCACCTTGCGCATATGAACTTTCAAGATTTGCTCGCGGCCGCGAATGTCGGGCAGCGGCACCACCACCTGGCGGTCGAAGCGGCCCGGCCGCAGCAGCGCGGGATCGAGCACGTCGGGGCGGTTGGTGGCGGCGATCACGATGACGCCGACGCTGGCCTCGAAGCCATCCATCTCGACCAGCAAGGCATTCAGCGTCTGTTCGCGCTCGTCGTTGCCACCACCGAGGCCGGCGCCGCGCTGGCGGCCGACGGCGTCGATCTCGTCGATGAAGATGATGCAGGGGGCGGATTTCTTGGCCTGCTCGAACATGTCGCGCACGCGCGCCGCGCCGACACCGACGAACATCTCGACGAAGTCGGAACCGGAAATCGAGAAGAACGGCACCTTGGCCTCGCCGGCAATCGCACGCGCCAACAGGGTCTTGCCGGTGCCGGGGCTACCGACCATCAGCGCACCACGCGGAATGCGGCCGCCGAGCTTCTGGAACTTGGTGGGATCACGCAGAAAATCGACAAACTCCGACACTTCTTCCTTCGCTTCATCGCAACCCGCGACATCGGCGAAGGTCACCTGATTGGTGTTTTCGTCCATCATGCGCGCCTTGCTCTTGCCGAACGAGAACGCACCGCCCTTACCACCGCCTTGCATCTGGCGCATGAAGAAGATCCACACGCCGATCAGCAGCAGCATCGGGAACCACGAAACAAAAATGCTCGCCAGGAAGGATTGCTCCTCTTCGGGCTTGGCCACGATCTGGACGTTGTATTTGAGCAGATCGGAAACCATCCACAGGTCGGGCGGCGCATAGGAGGTGACTTTCTTGCCATCCTGCGTGGTCGCCTCAAGCGTCCGCCCCTGAATCAGGACCTTGGCGATGCGCCCCTCCCGCACTTCGTCGAGGAAAGCCGAGTACTCAAGGGTGTTCTGGGTCGGTTGGCGGGTATTGAACTGGTTGAACACAGTCATCAACACAACGCCGACCACCAACCAGATGGCCATGCTCCTGAGAAAATTATTGTTCAAGTTGATACCTCTCTTTGGTTCGGGCGCGGCACCGGTAATGCATGCCGACACCTTCGCGAAAACTGCATCCTTCCCCGTGTGGGGTTATCAGGGGTTCATTCTATGGTGCTTCGACTTTCGTCGCAAATCACGACCGGCCATCGATCAAGCTACTTTTTCTGCTTGGCCAGCAAATACAATTCGGCACTACGATCCCGCGATGCCGCCGGTTTGCGGGTTGTCAAGCTTACAAAACCCTCCTGCAGGGCCTTGCGCAATTCCATGAAGCCGGCACCCTGAAACACTTTGACCAGCAAAGCCCCGCCAGGTTTCAGGTGATCACGCGCAAAATCCAGCGTCAGTTCGGCCAGCAACATCACCTGCGCGCCATCCGTCGCCGCGATACCCGTCATATTGGGCGCCATGTCCGACAAAACAAGGTCAACCTGCCGTCCTGCCAGCGCCGACTTTAGCTGTTCGAGCACCGCTTCCTCGCGAAAATCGCCCTGGATGAAATCCACGCCGGGCAGCGGATCCATTTCCAGCAGGTCAAGGGCTATCAGGCGCCCACCCGGCTGGACGCGCTTCACGGCATATTGGGACCAACTCCCCGGCGTCGCGCCCAGATCGACGACCGTCATGCCTGGCTTCAGCAGGTGGTCCTTTTCATCGATTTCCTTGAGTTTGAACACGGCGCGCGAGCGCCAGCCCTCTTTCCTGGCCTGCTGGACATAGGGGTCGTGGACGTGCTGCTGCATCCACACCTTGCTCTTTTTTTGCTGCTTCGTTGACCAGCTCACAGGTAGAATCCGACCATGATTGAATTAACTCCCATTGAGCGTCGCGCGCTGCGCGCCACCGCCCACCCTCTCCAGCCCGTCGTCGCCATCAGCACGCATGGTCTCACAGCCGCCGTGCTGAAAGAGATCGATGTATCCCTGAATGCGCACGAACTCATCAAGGTCAAGCTGCACGGCATCGAGCGCGACGACAGACCCGCGCTGCTCGCCGCCATTTGCACCGAGTTGAATTGCGCGCCCGTGCAGCAGATCGGCAACATCCTCGTGCTGTGGCGCGAGAACCCGGAGAAAGCCGCCCCCGCCGCGCCCAGGCCGCGCCGCAAGGCACCGCCGAAGACGAAAAAGCAGGCTGCCGCCGCGCTGGAAAGAAAGGCGCGCAAGAAATAATCAGGCGGCTGGCGCGTCGTGCCCGCTATCGCCGAAAACCATTTGCTTCACCCGGTGCAGTTTGTCGCGCGCCGCCGCCGCCTGCTCGAACTCCAGATTCTTCGCGTGATCCTGCATGGCTTTTTCCAGCCGCTTGATCTCGCGCGCCAGCGCCTTCTCGCTCATCGCCTCGTATTTCGCCGCTTCCTGCGCGACCTTCAGTTCGTGTTGGAGATTTTCGGTGTCGTAGACCCCGTCGATGATGTCCTTGATGCGCTTTTTCACGCCCACCGGGGTGATGCCGTGCTCGGCGTTGTAGCGTAGCTGCTTCTCGCGGCGGCGTTCGGTCTCGGCGATCGCACGCTGCATCGAGGCGGTGATCTTGTCGCCGTAGAGAATCGCCGCCCCGTTGATGTGGCGCGCGGCGCGGCCGATGGTCTGGATCAGCGCGCGTTCCGAGCGTAAAAAGCCTTCCTTGTCGGCGTCGAGAATCGCCACCAGCGACACCTCGGGTATGTCCAGCCCTTCGCGCAACAGGTTGATGCCGACCAGCACGTCGAACAGCCCCAGCCGCAGGTCGCGGATGATCTCGACCCGTTCGACGGTATCGATGTCCGAGTGCAGGTAACGCACCTTGATGCCGTTGTCGGCAAGAAACTCGGTCAGTTGCTCGGACAGGCGCTTGGTCAGCGTGGTGACCAGCACACGCTCCTCCACGGCCACGCGCCGCTTGATTTCACTGAGCAAATCATCCACCTGGGTGGTCGCCGGCCGCACCTCCAGCGCCGGATCGACCAGCCCGGTCGGCCGTACCAGCTGCTCGACGACCTGGCCCTGGTGCTCATGTTCGTAGTTGGCCGGCGTCGCCGAAACGAATACCGTCTGTGGCATCAGCCGCTCGAATTCCTCGAACTTGAGCGGCCGGTTGTCGAGCGCCGAAGGCAGGCGGAAGCCGTAATTAACCAGGTTTTCCTTGCGCGAACGGTCGCCCTTGTACATGCCGCCGACCTGCGAGATCGTCACATGCGACTCGTCGATGAACATGATCGCGTCCGGCGGCAGGTAGTCGTACAGCGTCGGCGGCGGTTCGCCCGGCTGGCGGCCCGACAGATGCCGCGAGTAGTTCTCGATGCCCTTGCAGAAGCCCAGTTGGGCGAGCATTTCGAGGTCGAAGCGGGTGCGCTGCTCGATGCGCTGGCACTCCACCAGCTTCTGCTCCTTCTGGAAAAACTCGATGCGGTCGCGGAGTTCCTGCTTGATCTTCTCGACGGCCTGCAAGACGGTGGCGCGCGGCGTGACATAGTGG
>JAUXNZ010000074.1 GCA_030682595.1 Rhodocyclaceae bacterium
ACGGGCCTGACCCGCGTGGTTCTTGTCGTGAAGGCGCATGACCTGCCGTGCCACGGCCTCCGCGACATCCACCAGTTCAACGTGCTGACCCAGCAGCGGGGTGATGAGCGGCGTCAGGAAGGCGTAGTGCGTGCAGCCGAGGACGATCCGGTCGACGCCGGACGCCAGGAGTGGTTTGATCTTTGCCGCGACTTCGGCACGAAACGCGGGCGTGTCCGCCTGCAGGGTCTCGACGTGGGTTGCCCAGCCGGGACAGGGCACGATGTCGACCCGCGCGCCGTCGGCATGCCGTTCGATCAGATGAGCGAGACGCTGGCTCTTTGCCGTGGCGGTTGTCACCAGCACGGCAATGTGGCGTGACAGCGAGGTTTGTGCCGCCGGCTTGACGCCCGGCTCGACGCCCACCACCGGCACGCCAGGCAGGTTGTCGCGCAGCGCCTGGATCGCCGTCGTGGTGGCGGTGTTGCAGGCGACGACAATCAGCTCGCAGCCCTGCTCGGCCAAATGTTCGCCGATGGCCAGCACCCGGCCGGTGATGAAGCCCTCGGGTTTGTCGCCATAGGGCACATGAGCCGAATCGGCCAGATACAGCAGGTCGGCGCGCGGCAGGGCGCGGGCGATGGCCGCCAGCACCGAGAGGCCGCCCAGGCCGGAATCACAGCCGCCTATCATGAAAATCGCCCGCCCCCCTTGGCCCCCCTCGCGGGGGGTTCCAAACGGCTCGCTGATGCTCGTGTATCACGGGTCGCTTGTCTTGGCTGCGGCGCGGGTTGCGGCTGGCGCCGCGTGCCGCGCTTGCTTGGGGCGGCCCGGCGCAAACGCTGTATTTTCACGTTGAATGGAAAAGTCGGCGCTGGCAGGACGGCGTTTATTTGGCGACCACGACAGGAATCTTGCCGATCCGCGCCTGCCATTCTGTCGGCCCGGTCTGATGCACCGAAGTGCCGGAGGAATCGACGGCGACGGTCACCGGCATGTCGGCGACCGCGAATTCGTGGATCGCTTCCATGCCCAGATCGGCGAAGGCGACCACGCGGGCCGACTTGATTGCCTTGGAGACCAGATAGGCGGCGCCGCCTACCGCCATCAGATAGGCCGAGCGGTGCTGCTTGATCGACGCGATGGCGGCTGGGCCGCGCTCTGCCTTGCCGACCATGGCCAGCAGTCCGGTCTCCCCCAGCATCATTTCGGTGAACTTGTCCATGCGCGTGGCGGTGGTCGGGCCGGCGGGGCCGACGGCCTCGTCCCGCACCGGATCTACGGGGCCGACGTAGTAGATGACGCGGTTCGTGAAATCGACGGGGAGTTTTTCACCCTTCTGCAGCATCTCCTGAATGCGCTTGTGAGCGGCATCGCGTCCCGTGAGCAGCTTGCCGTTGAGCAGCAGCGTCTGGCCGGGCTGCCATGCCGCGACTTCGGCCGGCGTGAGCGTGTCGAGATTGACGCGCGTCGAAGATTCGATGTTCGGCGCCCAGGCGACTTGCGGCCACTGATCGAGGCGCGGCGGTTCAAGGCGGGCCGGGCCGGAACCGTCGAGATGGAAATGGATGTGCCGGGTTGCCGCGCAGTTGGGAATCAGCGCCACCGGCAAACTGGCGGCGTGGGTCGGGTAATCCATGATCTTGACGTCGAGCACGGTGGTGAGGCCGCCCAGGCCCTGCGCGCCGATGCCAAGCGCATTGACCTTGTCGTGGAGTTCGAGGCGCAACTCTTCAATGCGATTTTGCGCGCCGCGCGCCTTCAATTCATCGATATCCACTGGCGCCATCAGTGCTTCTTTCGCCAGCAGCATGGCCTTTTCCGGCGTGCCGCCGATGCCGATGCCGAGGATGCCCGGCGGGCACCAGCCGGCGCCCATCGTCGGCAGGGTCTTCAGCACCCAGTCGACGATGGAATCCGAGGGATTCAGCATGACCAGCTTGGCCTTGTTTTCCGAGCCGCCGCCCTTCGCCGCACAGATCACCTCGACCCGGTCGCCCGCAACCATTTCGGTGTGAATGACGGCGGGGGTGTTGTCCTTGCTGTTGATGCGCTGGCCGGCCGGGTCGCGCAGCACCGAGGCGCGCAGCTTGTTGTCGGGGTGCAGATAGGCGCGGCGCACGCCTTCATCGACCATTTCCTGAATCGTCAGCGTGGCATCCCAGCGGGCGTGCATGCCGATCTTGAGGAACACCACGGCAATCCCGGTGTCCTGGCAGATCGGCCGCCGGCCCTCGGCGCACATGCGGCTATTCGTCAGAATCTGGGCGATGGCGTCCTTCGCCGCCGGGCCTTCCTCGCGCTCATAGGCCCGGCCAAGCGCCTGGATGTAATCGAGCGGGTGGTAGTAGCTGATGAACTGGAAGGCGTCGAAAATCGACTGGATGAAATCGGCCTGGCGGATGGGCGTGGACATGGCGGAGCTCCCGATTAGTGTTTGGCTTGACTGCTGATGGCCACTGTCCGCACCATGAGCTTGTCGGTCCAGGCGATGGACAACGCCGAGATGAGGAAGGCTTCCATTGCCTGCACGGGTTTTTGCATGGTGATCCTTTGGGAAAGTGGGCTGCGGCAAGCGAGGAATTCTACACGGCCGCGGCGAGCGGGCTGAATGGCCGGGCGGTTGCGTAAGAGGTGTGTAAGCTTGTTCGGTTGTAATGCGCGGCTGTAATATTTGGCTACAATCAGTCCGTCAAAACGATAGGAGAAATCTTCATGAGCGCCATCGAATCAGTCATGCACGAAAGCCGTGTCTTCCCGCCTTCGGAAGAGGTCGTCAAGCGCGCCACCATCTCAGGCATGGCGGCCTACGAGGCCTTGTGCAAGGAAGCCGAGGATGATTACCAAGGCTACTGGGGCCGCCTGGCCAAGGAACACGTGGTCTGGCAGCAGCCGTTTACCCAGGTGCTCGACGAATCCGCCGCCCCGTTCTACAAATGGTTTGCCGACGGCAAACTGAACGTTTCCTACAATTGCCTCGACAAGAACGTCGAGGCCGGCCTGGGCGACAAGGTTGCCATCATCTTCGAAGCCGACGACGGCAAGGTTACCAATGTGACCTATAAAGATTTGCTGGTGAAAGTCGCCAGATTCGCCAACGCACTGAGGGCGCAGGGCATCAAGAAGGGCGACCGCGTACTGATCTACATGCCGATGTCGGTCGAAGGCATCGTCGCCATGCAGGCCTGCGCCCGCATCGGCGCCATTCATTCGGTCGTGTTCGGCGGATTCTCCGCCAAGTCGGTGCAGGAACGCGTCCAGGATGCCGGCGCGGTGGCCGTGATCACTGCCGACGAGCAGTGCCGTGGCGGCAAGCGCATCCCGCTCAAGCCCGCCGTCGATGAAGCGCTCGCCATGGGCGGTTGCGAATCGTGCCAGACCGTTTTCGTGGCCAAGCGTACCGGCGGCGCCTGCAACATGGTGGCGGGCCGCGACCTCTGGTGGCACGAAGTTGCCGACAGCCAGCCCGACACCTGCGAGCCCGAGTGGGTTGACGCCGAACATCCGCTGTTCCTGTTGTACACCTCCGGGTCGACCGGCAAGCCGAAGGGCGTGCAACACAGTTCCGGCGGCTATCTCCTGCACGCCATCCTGACCACGCGCTGGACCTTCGACCTCAAAAAGGACGACATTTTCTGGTGCACCGCCGATATCGGCTGGGTCACCGGCCACACCTACATTGCCTATGGCCCGCTCGCCTGCGGCGGCACCGAGATCGTTTTCGAAGGCGTGCCGACCTATCCGGACGCCGGCCGATTCTGGCGCATGATCCAGGACCACAAGGCCACGATCTTCTACACCGCGCCGACGGCGATCCGCTCGCTGATCAAGGCCAGCGAGGGCACGCCCGCTACCCATCCGCGCAACTATGACCTCAAGTCGCTGCGCATTCTGGGTTCGGTCGGCGAGCCGATCAACCCCGAGGCCTGGATGTGGTACTACGATAACGTCGGCGGCGGTCGCTGCCCGGTCGTCGATACCTTCTGGCAGACGGAGACCGGCGGCCACATGATCACGCCGCTGCCGGGCGTCACGCCGCTGGTGCCGGGTTCATGCACGCTGCCCTTCCCGGGCATTCAGGCCGCCATCGTCGATGAGACCGGCCACGACGTGGCCTGGGGCAACGGCGGCTTCCTGGTCGTCAAGAAGCCCTGGCCGTCGATGATTCGCACCATCTACGGCGATCCCGGCCGCTTCAAGTCGTCTTACTTTCCGGCCGATTTCGGCGGCAAGCTCTACCTCGCCGGCGACGGCGCCATTCGTGATGCCAAGACCGGTTACTTCACCATCATGGGGCGCATCGACGACGTGCTGAACGTCTCCGGCCACCGCATGGGCACGATGGAGATCGAATCGGCGCTGGTTTCCAATCCGCTGGTGGCCGAGGCCGCCGTGGTGGGCCGTCCCGACGACGTGACCGGCGAGGCGATCTGCGCTTTCGTGGTGCTCAAGCAGTCGCGGCCCAGCGGCGAAGAAGCCAAGAAAATCGCCAACGATCTGCGCAACTGGGTGGCCAAGGAAATCGGCCCGATCGCCAAGCCGCGCGACATCCGCTTCGGCGAGAACCTGCCGAAGACGCGTTCCGGCAAGATCATGCGTCGCCTGCTGCGCGCCCTCGCCAAGGGCGAGGAAATCACCCAGGACGTATCGACACTGGAAAACCCCGCGATTCTGGATCAGCTCAAACAGGGCATCTAGCCGCCTGCCGGGCCGCCCCATGGGCGGCGGCGCCCACCTGTGGGGGGGCGCGAGCCGGGTTTGCGCGCGTGGGGGGCAACTAATCGGAAGTCGAACCGGAGGAGAAAGCAATGGGCGCCCGGCCCGCTGGTGGCGTTCACATCCCCTGATAAATCGGCCCTTCGCCGCCCTGCGGCGTCACCCAGTCGATGTTCTGGCCGGGGTCCTTGATGTCGCAGGTTTTGCAATGCACGCAGTTCTGCGCGTTGATCACGAGGCGCGGCGTGTCATTCTCCCTGACGATTTCATAAACACCGGCCGGGCAGTAGCGCTGCTCGGGGGCGTCATAGAGCGCCAGGTTGAGGCTCAGGGCGACGGTGGGGTCTTTCAGCCGCAGGTGGCAGGGCTGGTCTTCCGCGTGGTTGGTGTTGGAGAGAAAGACCGAGGACAGTCGATCGAAGGTGAGCACGCCGTCGGGCTTGGGATAATCGATGGCCTGGCACTGCGCGGCGGGTTTGAGCTTGGCGTGGTCGGCGGCAAGTCCCAGCGTCCACGGCGCCTTGCCGCGCAGAACCTGCTGATCGATGCCGAACAGCAGTGAGCCGAGCCACAGGCCACGGTTCATCAGCGGCTTAAAGTTGCGCGCCTGGTGCAGTTCGTCGAAGAGCCAGGATTGGCGGAACATTTCGGGATAGGCGGTCAGTTCATCACCGGCCCGGCCTGCCGCCAGCGCTGCCACGGTGGCTTCCGCCGCCAGCATGCCCGACTTGATCGCGGCGTGCGAACCCTTGATGCGCGAGGCGACGAGAAAGCCGGCATCGTCGCCGATCAGCGCCCCGCCCGGAAAGATCAGCTTGGGCAGGGCCTGCAGGCCGCCGGAGGACAAGGCTCGCGCGCCGTAGGCCAGGCGCGTGCCGCCAGCCAGCAGCGGGCGGATGGCGGGGTGGGTCTTGAGCCGCTGCATTTCCTCGAAGGGGGCCAGATAGGGATTGCTGTAGCCGAGGCCGACGACCAGACCGATGGCGATCAGGTTGGGCTGGGTATTGTTGCCATAGTGATAACAGAAGCCACCGCCGTAAGTATCGGCGCTCAGTGGCCAGCCGGCGGTGTGCATCACCAGACCATTGACGTGCTGCGCGGCCGGCACCTCCCAGAGTTCCTTGATGCCGAGGCCATACACCTGCGGTTCGGCGCCGGCCCGCAGGTTGAAACGCTGTTCAAGCCGCTTGCCTAGATGACCGCGGCAACCCTCGGCGAACAGGGTGTATTTGCCGCGCAGTTCCATGCCCGGCGACCAGCCCGGGCCGGGCTGGCCATCCTTGCCGATTCCCATGTCGCCGGTGACGACGCCGACAACGCGACCATCTTCCTCGATGAACTCGGCAGCGGCAAATCCCGGATAAATCTCGACGCCCAGCGCCTCGGCCTGCTCGCCAAGCCAGCGGCAAATTTCGCCCAGGCTGATGACATAGTTGCCGTGATTGTGGAAGCAGGCCGGCAGCAGGGCATTGGGCAGTTGGCGGCTACCGCTGGCAGTCAGCAGGAGAAAACGGTCTTCACTGACCAGCGTGTCGAGCGGGGCGTTGCGTTCCTGCCAGTCGGGAAACAATTCTGTCAGCGCGCGCGGATCCATCACTGCGCCGGAGAGGATGTGGGCGCCGATCTCGGCACTCTTTTCGATGAGACAGACGCCGAGCTCGCCATTCAACTGCTTGAGCCGGATGGCAGCAGCCAGTCCCGCCGGTCCGCCGCCCACCACCACCACATCGAATTCCATCGCTTCGCGTACGATTGGTTCCATCATTTCCTCCTGGGAGTTTCTTGCAAAACTCCGAAAATCAGCAATTCGTCATTCCGGCGAAAGCCGGAATCCAGTAGCCACAGGTTCTCTTTCCTTCCTGGATTCCGGCTTTTGCCGGAATGACGGGTTTTGCAAGAAGGACCAGTAGCTTCAATACCGGGCAGCAGCGCCGCGCGATTATAATTTGATCGCCCCAATTTCTCATGGATTCGTCGATGGAACATCCCACTCATTTTGTTCACACCCTCCGGATCCCCGTGCGCTGGGGCGACATGGATGCACTGGGCCATGTCAATAACACCGTCTATTTTCGCTATACCGAGCAGGCGCGCATCGATTGGCTGGAATCGCTGGGCTTCGCCGTGATGGTCGATGTCGAGGAAGGCCCGGTGATCATCAATGCCAGCTGCACATTTTTCAAGCCCATCA
>JAUXNZ010000077.1 GCA_030682595.1 Rhodocyclaceae bacterium
TTGAACGCGCGGCCGAGCTGGCCCAGTTCGTCGCTGGACACATGGCTTACCCGCACGGAAAACGACCCCTGGGTGACTTTTTTTGCCGCGAGCAGCAACTGTGCCAGGGGCAGGATCACTTGCCGGCGCAGCATCCAGAGAGTGAACAGGCTGATCAAAACGATACAGGCCAGCAGCGCCAGCTGAATGACATGGAGCAGGCGGGCCTTGTCTTCCAGTTCCATCTCGATCAGGTGCACGACATGATCGATCTGATTGACATACTCCGGAATTTCTTCCGCCACCCGCTGCAAGGCGGCAGGCTCGCCCCCGGCGGCACTGGTTTCGAGCACGCGGAAATGCGTGTTCCAGCGGTCGAGCACACCACGCACCGCCACGACCGACGGCGCCCCACGGGGCGCCTTGGCGACCACGAAGCGCTCCAGGCCGCGCAGGCGTTCCTCGAAAATTTCAATCGTGGCGAGCGCCTGGAGGCGCTTCTCCGGTTGCAGCAACTCGCTGAGCGTGCGAAAAGTCAGAAAGCGCAACGAACCGGAGACATTCACCGCGTTGGCCCGGCCGCTGATGTCGTCGGCAATCACCGTGGAAATCGCGATGGACGCGAAGGACGTCAAGGCCAGCGCGCCCATGGCCAACCCCACCCGGAACAGCACCGAATCGCGGAGCGCCCGCGCGAAGGAAGAAATGAAGATCACGGTATGGAGTGATAGTTACCCATTTTTGATTTGTGGGTATTTGCTTGTATTTCGAGGTATTCTCCGGATGACATAGCGCCACGGCCATCGATTTGCACCGTGTTGATTTTACGGAAATTCTTTCATCCGGTCCGGCGAAATGACTACCTATTTGGAGGTAGCCGTCGAGAAAACGCGCCACCCGCACCGCCTTTCGTCGTTCCTGATTGGGGCCTAGTATGCGCACCATGTCAAAATACACCGAACATAGCATCGACACCGCGGCGCTCCTGGCGCGCATGCCCCTGTTCGACGGATTGCCAGAAGGGCAGTTGGCGCTGCTCGCGGCCCACTCGCGCGGCAGACGCCTGGCCAAGGGCGAAATGCTGTTCCAGAAGGGCGATGCCGCCCACGGGTTTTACCTGGTCGTCTACGGGCAGATCAAACTCGCCTTTCCATCCTTCGGCGGTATTGAAAAAGTCGTCGACATCATCGGGCAGCAGCAGAGTTTCGGCGAGGCGGTGATGCTGGCCCAGCGCCCCTACCCCGTTTTCGCCGAGGCGATCATCGATAGCCTGTTGATCCATGTCAGCAAGGATGTCGTCTTCGATCTGCTGGAAAACGACCCCGCTTTCTCCCGTCGCATGCTGATCGGTCTGGCGATGCACAATCATTCGCTCGTCCATGACATCGAGGCCTACTCGCTGCGCTCCTCCGCCCAGCGGGTGATCGGCTATCTGTTGCAGCATTGCCCGGACGACGGCAGTTGCGAAGGCAGCATCGACATCTTCCTGCCGACCTCGAAACAGCTCACCGCCGCGCGCCTCAACCTGACGCCGGAGACCCTGTCGCGCATCCTCCATGATCTGGCGGATGCCGGATTGATCGAGGTGCAGGGCAAGCGCATCGCCATCCACGACCTGCGCCGTCTGCGCGCCACGCTGGCCGGAGCCCGTCCGGACACCGGCCGCCACGAACTGACTCAGGCCAACAGGCCCAGCGGGTTCTTGGTGAACGCCACCGAGACGATCCAGGTAAATACCGTCACGGCGGCAAGACCGGCAGCCACGCGCACGCGCGGACTGCGCCCGGCCTTCAGCGCCAGCATGCCGAGGCTGATGTAGGCAACCAGACCAAGCACCTTGGCGGTCAGCCAGGCGTCGACAAACGGATATTGTCCGAGCAGCACGACGAGCGTCAGCGCCGCCGCCAGCAGAATGCTGTCGTTGACATGCGGCAGGATGCGGAACCAGCGCCGCTCATTGAGCCGTCTTGCCAGCGCCGACTTTTGGCCCAGCAACACGCCGCGCAGGCAAAAACCCGTGATGCTGAGCACCACGCAGACAATGTGCAAATGTTTTACGGCGGCATAAAGCATCAAACCTCCAGTTAAAAAAATGCTAAGGTTGCGCCCCATCCAGAGCGGCCAACCCCCATAACGTTACGTCATGTCTCATCAACCGGAAACCCATATCGACATCCCGGCGTTTTTGGTGCGCCAACCCCTGTTTCAGGAGCTATCGCCCGAGCAGGTCGCGCACATCGCCCTCCATGCCCGCGAGAAACGGCTGACCGCGGGTGAAATGCTGCTGCAGAAGGGCGACAGCCCGCGCGGCTATTACATCATCATTTTCGGCCAGATCAAACTGGCCTTCCCCTCCACCAGCGGCAATGAAAAAGTGGTCGACATCCTCGGGCCGCGGCAAAGCTTTGGCGAGACGGTGATGTTCATCGACCGTCCCTATCCGGTATTCGCCGAGGCGATTGCCGACACGCTGCTGCTGCATGTCGCCAAGGACGCGATTTTCGAGCTGCTGGAAACCGACTCGTCCTTTGCCCGCCGCATGCTGGCGAGCATGTCGACGCGGCTGCATGCACTGATGCGGGACGTCGAATCCTATTCGCTGCGCTCCAGCGCCCAGCGCGTGATCGGCTACCTGATGCAACATTGTCCGAACCAGGGCAATGGCGAATGCGCTGGCAGCGTCGAAGTCACCCTGCCGACCTCCAAGCAGATCATCGCCTCGCGGCTCAACCTGACGCCCGAAACCCTGTCGCGCATCTTCCGTGATCTCGCCGAGGCGAAATTGATCAGTGTGCAGTCGCGGCGCATCACCATTCACGATTTCAAGCGGCTGCGCGAATACGATTTTTGAAGCGCGCATAATTGCCCGCCGCCTGCGCCAGATTAACCCACAGCCAGGCAGCGGCGAGCGTAAACAGCAGCCCGGCGGGACGCGCCAGCACCGGCAGCCAAACCGCCACCAGCAGCAAGGACAGCGCTGCCAGGTGGACGTAAAACTGGCGGCGCATCGCCCGCTCGTGAATCATCTGATGCATGGTTGGCGGCAGACTGTGCGGCGGGCATAGCCGTTGCAGGTGCAGCCAGTTGAGAAACGGCACGATCTTGTAGAGCATGCCGTTGATGGCCGAGACAAAAACGCCCACGATAGCCAGCATACCCAGCCACACGGCAGCACGCGGATCGGTGCCGATCTCGGGCAGCGCGACAAACAGCAGGGCCGAAAACGGCAGCGCGACCAGGCAGGCCATGGCGGTACGAAAAAACAACAAGGGGATATCGCGGACCTTGCGCCGACGACGACTTTGCAGCATCAGGGTCACTGCGCCAAACCCGCCCGCGGTCCCCAGACCGCAGAACCAGACAACCTCGCGCGTGCCATCCGGCAAACCGAAAAGTTGCAGCGACCAGGCCAGCAACAGCACGACGAGCAGCCAGGGCAGACCCCGCGCGACCCAGGCCGGATAGGCTGGCGTCAGTTGAAACATCGGCACCACGAAATAGGCCACGCCTGCCAGCAACAACAGACTCCACCCGCCGAGTCCCCAAGCCGCATGCACATCGGTCAATGCCAGGAGCGGCAGGTCAGTTTGGTGCGCCAGCCCCCAGGCCAACGTCACGCCCAGGCCCAGCGTCACCAGCAGGCCGATCAGGGCGATGCGCAAGGCGACGATGGTGCCGCCCCGCGCCGGCGTGCGCCAGAGTGCAATGCTGACCACCCCGCCATACAAACCGAGCGCCAACACAAAACCCGATGCCGCCGCCATGAACAACGCGGGATGCTGGGTCAGGAAGGCCGCCGCCAAAAGGCAGGCCGCGATGATCAGCAGCGGATGCACCCAGGTCGCCACTCGGCCCGGCTGCCAGATATTCCCCCCCGTTGCCACCGGCACAAACTGCAACAACGCACCGCACATCGCCTGCAACATGAAACCGACCACCAGCAAATGCGTCCCTGCCAGCGCACCCGGCATCCAGCGCGAAGCCAGCAGGTCTCCGCCCGCGAACGCCAGCAGCAGCCCCGCCGCGACGCCAAACCAGGGCGCGGTCAGAAAAAACCGGAAGGGTACCGAGAGGGGCGGCGCCTGCTCGAAGGAAAGGTTCGGCTGCACGTCCGCCGCCACGTCAGAGGTGGCTCACCTGTAGCCTTGCCGCCGGGCCGCCCCAAGGCAAGGCGGCACGCGGCGCCAGCCGCAATCCGCCCCGCAGCCCACAACGAAGCTCCCCGTAATATCCGAGCGCAGCGAGCAACAGTCACCTCCCCCGCGAGGGGGAGGCCGGGAGGGGGCGGGTCTATACGGCATGGCGGATGCGGATTTCGTGGGTACCGTCGTCCGCGACAGTTTCCTGCCAGACGAAGCTATTGTTGCGCAATGTATTGAACAGGGGAGCGGGGTGGCAATACAGCAGGGCCAGCAACTCGCCCTCCGCCGGCAATGTATCCAGCGCGGCAAGGATTTTTTCGAGCGGTTCGGGTGGCTGCATCTCGCGGCCATCAATCACCCATTCGGTCATGGCACGGCCAGCCTTTCACGCAGTTGTGCATCCAGGCCGTCGGCCTGCCCCGCTAGAGAACGGTCGCACATCGGATAGAGAATGTTCTCTTCCTTCAGATTGTGTTGTTGCATGAACACCAGCAGCGTCTCGGCGGCGCCGGCAAAGGCGTCGGTCGCCTGAGCCGTCAGCGCGCCCTGCATCTGTTCAAGCAACCCGCGCATCTGGGCGTGTTCGCCACGCATCATGTGGGTGGGCCCGCCCGTCATGCCGGTAGCCGCTTCGAAGGCGGGAAACAGCAGGGCCTCTTCGCTATTGAAGTGGTCTTCGACCGCGTCATGGAAGCGCGTCAGCAGCACTTGGCAGGCTTGCCAGTCCCCGTTGGCCGCGGCAGCCTCGGTGGCGACGAACAAGTCGTCGCAGTGCTGATGGTGGTGACGCAGGGGTTCGGTCAGGGTGGGCATTTTTCAGGGGCCAGGAAACAGCGAGACCCATTCTCGCCGCAGCGCCCCCCGGCCCGCCTTGACCCGCGTCAAGGGCGCGGAGCGCTCACGCTGTATCCGGCAGGGCAATGGTGTTGCCCTTGCTGTGCAGATAGTCGTTGAAGATGTGCTCGGCGCTCAGGAGCGCGTAGCTGTCATCCGGCAGGCGCCGGGTCGTGTCCTTGAGGCGATAGGTGTAATGGCCGCAGGTCCATAGGTCGAAATTGCGCATTTGCGTGCACAGGCAGGTCTTGTCCCAGACCTTGATCTTCTTGGCGCCAGGATGGGCAGCCAGCTCGCGGTTATAGGCCTGGATG